>JBJTHI010000236.1:0-9096 GCA_046094425.1 Burkholderiales bacterium
GGGACTCAAGAAATCCAATTTGAATACCCTGCCTCAACTCACCCACAGAGTGATCCGCTGTCAGGATCAACCCCAACACTTTCTTCAATCACATCAACCACTTGGCCGCTTGCGCGCTTGGGGCGCTCACGGATTCAGGAAGTACCCCGTGTTTCGCAAAAAAACAAGACAGACCTGCAAAAACAAACAAGCCGCCCCAGGGCGGCTCGTTTGAGAGACTCGTCCGACCACTCAGTCGGCGTCTTTGAATGCTTCCTCGCGTTTGTTCTTGATGGAAGGCAGCATCACGATGATGATCATCAACACCGCCGCGCCGAGCAAAGCGCCAGACAAAGGACGGGTTACGAAGGTGCTCCAATCACCGCGCGACAAGAGCAGGGCGCGACGCAGGTTCTCTTCCATCATGGGGCCCAGGATGAAACCCAACAACAACGGCGCGGGCTCGCAACTGAGTTTGTAGAAACCGTAACCAATCACCGCGAACGCAGCAGTGAGGAACACGTCAAAGGTGTTGTTGTTCAGCGAGTAAACCCCAATACAGCAGAACAAGGTGATGGCTGGGAACAAGAAACGATAAGGAACGGTCAGCAACTTGATCCAAATGCCGATCAAGGGCAGGTTCAAGATGATGAGCATGGCGTTGCCCACCCACATGGAGGCGATCAGCCCCCAGAACAACTCGGGGTTGCTCGTCATGACCTGGGGGCCGGGCTGGATACCCTTGATGGTCATCGCACCCACCATCAAGGCCATCACCGCATTGGGCGGGATGCCCAAAGTGAGCATGGGAATGAAGGAGGTTTGTGCGCCTGCATTATTGGCCGCCTCGGGGCCTGCCACGCCGCGAATGTTGCCTTTGCCGAAAGGTACTTCTCCGATACGTCCTTTGGTCTTTTTCTCCAGCGTATAGGCCGCAAACGAAGCCAACAACGCGCCACCACCAGGCAAGACACCCAGCACTGAGCCCAAAGAGGTACCACGCAACACGGCGGGCCAGGCGTCCTTGAAGTCCTGCTTGGTCGGCCACAGTCCCTTCACGTCTTTGGTGAATACCTCACGCTCTTCTTCGGGTTGACCGAGGTTGGCAATGATTTCACCAAAGCCGAAAATACCCATGGCGATCACCACAAAGTTGATGCCATCTGTGAGTTCCGGTATGTCGAAGCTGTAACGCGCCACACCGGAAATCACGTCGGTGTTCACTTGGGCAAGCAACAAGCCCAGAATGATCATGGCGATGGCTTTGATCAGCGAACCGGAGGCCAATACCACCGCACCTATCAAGCCCAAAGTCATCAACGAAAAGTACTCGGCGGGGCCAAACTTGAAGGCCAACTCCGTCAGAGGCGGCGCAAAGGCCGCAATGATGACCGTGCCCACGCAGCCCGCGAAGAAAGAACCCAGACCAGCCGCCGACAACGCCGCTCCGGCACGACCTTGCCGTGCCATTTGATAACCGTCAATCGCCGTCACCACCGAACTGGACTCGCCGGGCACGTTAATCAAAATAGCCGTGGTCGAACCACCGTACTGAGCACCGTAGTAGATCCCTGCCAACATGATGAGCGCGGGTGCGGCGTCTAAGGAGTAAATCGACGGCAGCAACATCGCAATGGTAGCCACCGGCCCAAGGCCAGGCAGCACGCCGATCAAAGTACCAAGCAAGGCACCGAAAAATGCATAGGTCAAGTTGGTTAACGTGAATGCCACGCCAAACCCGACGGAAAGGTTGTGTAGTAAATCCATGGTGTGATCTTTTTCTTTAGAGCAGACGGGAGTTCAATGCGCGGCCAAAAAAGTGGGCCACAGCGGTATCGTCAGATTCAAGCCAGCAATAAAAATGGCCCAGGAACCCAGGGTCAACACCACGGAGTTCACCAACACCCCCTTCCAGCGGAACTCACTGCCTGCCATGCTCACAACGATGATGAGGATGGGCACGGTGATGGCCAATCCCAAACGTGGCAACGCCAATGCAAAAACCGCGATCGCAGCCACCACCACGATCAGCGGTCGCCACGCAATGGCCCCGATCTTGTCGCCATCTTCGGTTTCAATCGTGAGGGATTTGAACAAGACAACAGCACCCAAAATGGCCATCAAGCAACTCAGAATAAGTGGGAAATAGCCCGGCCCAGGCCGCGCCGCGACACCCATGCTGTAGTTGGTAGCGCCGACGGCAAAACCGATGCCTACGACAAGGAAAAGAATGCCTGACCAAAAATCTCGTTCGCTCTTGATCTTCAAAGCGGGGCTCCCATCAGCGCGCGTCTTACGTTTGAACTTCACTGTGCCATCTCCTTGGAACGTTGGATGGCAAGAATTCTAGGCAGCGAGCCTATACGGGCTTGTGTGGATAACACTTAGGGTAGATACGAATTCACCCCTGAAAACCACGGCAAAACCAAAACAGCACGGTGCAATGCCCAAATGGCACAAGGCACAGCGTCTCAATGCGCTTGGTCCCAATTCGCCCCCACCCCCACCTCGGCCAGCAGCGGCACTTTCAGTTGCGCCACACTGGCCATGATGCGTGGAATCTCGGCCCGCGCCCAGGCCAGTTCACCCTCGGGTACTTCCAGCACCAATTCGTCGTGCACCTGCATCACCATGCGGGTGGCATGCTGGGTTTGATCCAAAGCAGTCTGCACCGCCAGCATCGCCAGTTTGATTAAATCGGCCGCTGTGCCCTGCATGGGCGCATTGATGGCCGCCCTCTCCGCCCCCGCGCGACGCGGCCCGTTGGGGCTGTTGATTTCGGGCAACCACAGGCGGCGGCCAAACACCGTTTCCACATAACCACGCGCCTTGGCCGAGGCGCGGGTGTCGTCCATATAGCGCTTTACGCCCGGGTAACGGGAGAAGTAGCGATCGATGTAAGCAGCCGCCGCGCTGCGCTCAATACCCAAGTTACTCGCCAACCCGAAGGCACTCATGCCGTAAATCAAGCCAAAGTTAATCACCTTGGCATAACGCCGCTGCTCGCTCGAAACCTCAGTGGGCGACACACCAAAAATTTCGCTGGCGGTGGCGCGGTGCACGTCCATGCCACCCTCAAAGGCTTTGAGCAAATTCTCATCCCCACTGATGTGGGCCATGATGCGCAGCTCAATTTGCGAATAGTCGGCGCTCAAAATCACATGGCCCGGCGGGGCAACAAAGGCTTCGCGCACACGGCGACCTTCTGCGGTGCGGATGGGAATATTCTGCAAATTCGGATCGTTGCTGGCCAAGCGCCCCGTCACCGCCACCGCCTGGGCGTAATTGGTGTGGACGCGACCGGTGTGGGGGTTGATCATCAAGGGCAGCTTGTCGGTGTAGGTGCTCTTGAGTTTGGCAAGGCCCCGGTGTTCCAGCAGCTTGGCGGGCAGTGGGTAGTCCGCAGCCAATTCGGCCAGTACCTCTTCGTCGGTCGAAGGCGCGCCAGTGGCGGTTTTTTTGCGGGCAGGCAAACCCAGTTTGGTGAACAAAATCTCGCCAATTTGTTTGGGCGAACCCATGTTGAAGGGTTGGCCGGCCAGCTCATAAGCCTCTTGCTCCAGCTTCACCAACCGTTCGCCCAGTTGTTGGCTTTGAGCGGCGAGTAACCCAGGGTCTATCAGCACACCGCTGCGCTCCATGCGTTGCAAGACTTTTGCAGCGGGCAATTCAATGTGCTCATACACATGCAGCAAGCCCGCATCGGCTTGAATTTGTGGCCACAGGGTTTGGTGAACATGCAGGGTCATGTCGCTGTCTTCGCAGGAGTATTCGGCGGCTTTGTCCACCTCCACCTGCCCAAACGGAATTTGGTGTGCGCCTTTGCCGCACAAATCTTCGTAACTCAGGCCGTGGCGGCCCAAATGGCGCAGCGCCAAACTCTCTAGGCTGTGCGGCTTGTGGGCTTCCAGCACATAACTTTGCAAGAGCGTGTCGTGCACATAACCAGCCACGTTGACGCCCGCGTTTTGCAGCACATGGGTGTCGTATTTGATGTTTTGCCCGAGCTTGGGCGCATTCACGTCTTCCAGCCACGGCTTCAAAGCACCGAGAACCATGTCCACCGGCAATTGTTCGGGACTGCCTGCATAGTGGTGGCGCAGCGGAATGTAGGCGGCCTCACCGGGTGTCACACTCAAGGAGATGCCCACGAGCTGGGCTTTCATGGCGTCGAGTGAGTCGGTTTCGGTGTCCAGCGCGGTGACCTCTCCAGCCTGAGAGGCTTGGGTGATTTTCTCCACCCAACGCAACAAGGCTTCTGAGGTGAGCACGGTTTCGTAATGTTTTTCAACCACGGTCGGCACTGCGGCTGCGACCTTTTCGGGGGCGGCAAACAAATCACCCGTTGAACTCTTTGCCTTGGTTGTGGCAGCCGTGGGTGAAACCACCACCCCCAAGGCACTCTCCAACTCACGCTTCCAGGTTTTGAAACCGAAACGCTCGTAAAAACTCAGCAGCTCTTCGCGCTTCTCTGGTTGCAAAGCCAGGGCGTTCAAGTCGGGCCAAGCGGGCACATGGCCGTTCAGGTCGCAGTCGGTCACCACGGTGACGAGTTTGCGGCCCGTCGGCAACCAATCCAGCGCTTTGCGCAGGTTCTCGCCGGCCACGCCTTTGATGCTGCTTGCCGCGTCCATCACGCCTTGCAAGGAGCCATATTCGGCAATCCACTTGGCCGCCGTTTTGGGGCCTACTTTTTCCACGCCGGGCACGTTGTCCACCGCGTCGCCCATCAGCGTGAGGTAGTCCACGATGCGGTTCGGAGCCACACCAAATTTGGCCAGCACGCCCGCTTCATCCAGCTTTTCGTTGCTCATGGTGTTGATGAGCGAGACCTGAGCATTCACCAACTGCGCCAAGTCTTTGTCGCCGGTGGAGATGACCACTTGGTGCCCCTGCTCTGCACCCACGCGGGCCAGGGTGCCAATCACGTCGTCGGCTTCTACGCCGGGCACCATCAGCACGGGCCAGCCCAGCAGCTTGACCACCTCATGGATGGGTTCAATTTGCCGCACCAAATCCTCGGGCATGGGCGTGCGTTGGGCTTTGTACTCGGGGTACCACTCATCGCGGAAAGTGGGGCCTTTGGCGTCAAACACACAGGCCGCATGTTCGGCACCAATTTGCTCGCGGATGCGCCGCATCATGGCCACGAAACCGTGGATGGCCCCGGTGGGAAATTGGCCCGGCCCGCGCAAGTCGGGCAAAGCGTGAAATGCACGGTAAAGGTAGCTGGAGCCGTCAACCAGCAAGAGGGTGTGTTTTGCCATGGCTGGCATTGTGGACGATGCGCTTTGCCCAGCGGAGCTGCACCTAGAATCCGACCCATGAAATACTTTTTTGCCTGCATACTGGCCGCAACCCATCTATGCACTTGGGCTCAAACCGCCCCAGCAGCCGGAGAACCCACCGTGCAACGCACGGTGGTTGAAGACGAAGGTTCACGCATTGATGAGCTGAAAGTGCGTGGCCAAACGCAGCGCATCACCGTGCAACCCAAGGTAGACACGACACGGGCCTACCAAATCATCACCAGCGACGGCACCCGCAGCTTGAGCGACCAGCATGGTGCCGCCAACGGCAGCACTGGCAAACGGGTGTGGCAGGTGTTGTCGTTTTGACCCACGCCGTGCACCCCCTGTGCCAAACGTTTGATTGAACCTTTGACCCTTTTCTTCCCCCATGGCCGTTTTCACTGAAGTGTCGTTCGACCAAGCCGCCGAGTTGCTCGAGCGCTTGAACTTGGGGCCGCTGCAAACCTTCAAAGGCATACCCGCAGGGATAGAAAACACCAATTACTTTGCCGACACCAGCAAGGGCCGCTATGTGCTCACCGTGTTTGAACGGCTGACGTTTGAACAACTGCCCTTCTACCTGCACCTGATGAAACACCTGGCCCGCAAAGGCGTGGCCGTGCCCGACCCGCAGGCCGATGCGGCGGGAGAAATCTTGCACCGTTTGCTCGGCAAACCCGCCGCCGTGGTGAACCGCCTGGCGGGTGGCCACCACTTAGCACCCAGTGCCGATCACTGTGCCCAAGTGGGTTCGGCCCTGGCACGCATGCACCTGGCCGGGCGCGACTACCCTCGCCACCAGCCCAATTTGCGCGGCCTGCCGTGGTGGGCGGAAACTGTGCCCGTGGTGCTGCCGTTTTTGTCTGCCGACCAAAGCGTCCTGATTCAAAACGAATTGTTGTTCCAGCAGCAACTCGCCGCCTCCACCAGCTATGCAGAGCTGCCGCGCGGCCCCATCCATGCCGACTTGTTCCGTGACAACGTCATGTTCGACGGCGACCGCTTGAGCGGTTTTTTCGACTTCTACTTTGCCGGCGTGGACACTGATCTTTTCGACATTGCCGTTTGCCTGAACGATTGGTGCATCGATTTGCAAACCGGCAAGCTGGAGGAAGAGCGCGCCAATGCCTTCGTCGCTGCCTATGACCGCGAACGCGCACTCACCACGGTCGAACTGCGCCTGCTGCCTGCACTGATGCGTGCGGGTGCTCTGCGTTTTTGGATCTCTCGCTTGTGGGACTTCCACCTGCCCCGGCAAGCCAGCGTGCTCAAGCCCCACGACCCTGCGCACTTCGAGCGGGTTTTGCGCTGCCGCATTAACAACCCATGGCACTACGAACGCGCCTGATGCCTCACCCATTCCGATGAAACTTCAACACGTTCCCGCCAAACAAGGTGCCCTTTGGGTGAGGCAGAGTTTTTTGCTCTTTTTCAAACACCCCTTGGCCTTCTCCGCCTTGCTGGCCACTTTTTTATTCGGTGGTTTGCTCTTGGTGACTTTGCCGTGGATTGGGCCACTGGTCTCGCTGGCCGCCCTGCCCTTGGTCACCGTGGCTTTCATGATCGCGTCGCGCCAGGCGGTTGAAAAAAACATCAACAGCACGCCCATGGTGTTCGTGGAGCCATTGCAAAAGACCGCCACCAACCGACGTGCCTTGGTGCAACTGGGTTTGGTTTATGCGGTGTGCAGTTTGCTCATCATGGCGCTGGCCGGTTGGGTGGACGGCGGTACCTTCGCCAAATTGCAAGCCATGATGCTGGACGACAGCACCAAACCCGAAGAAGTGCGCGCCTTGTTGCAAGACCCGCAAATGAGCTGGGGCATGACGCTTCGTTTTGGCTTGGCGGCCTTGTTGACCATTCCCTTTTGGCATGCACCGGCCCTCACACACTGGGGTGGGTACTCCTGGGGCAAAGCCTTGTTTTTCAGTTGGATGGCTTGCTGGCGCAACAAAGGTGCGTTCTTCGTCTACAGCCTCACCTGGGTGGCCGTGGTGCTGCTGTTTGCCGTGTTGAGCAGCTTGGTACTCAGCGCCCTCGGCCAGCCACGCTGGGTGGTTCTGATGTCCTTGCCCGCTGGGCTCATGTTCACCACTGCGTTCTACGCTTCGCTTTACTTCACCTACGCAGACTGTTTTTCTGACGGCAGCAATACCGCCCAGGCTGAGGAAACGCCCCATGCTTGAAAACAAAGTGGTGCTCATCACCGGTGCGGGCAGTGGAATTGGCCGCGCTTGCAGCTTGGCTTTTTTGGCAGCGAACTGCAAAGTGATATTGGTTGGAAGGCGGGAGCAACCCTTGCTGGAAACCATTCAGCTAGCCCCCACCCACCGCGACAACGCACTGCCTGTGACGGCTGATGTGACTGATGAAACATCGGTAGCCGCCCTCTTTGAACAAGTGTCGTCTCGGTTTGGCCGCTTGGATGTGCTGTTCAACAACGCTGGCGTGTTCGCCCCTGCGTTGCCGGTGGAAGACTTGAGCCTCTCCCAATGGAAAGCCGTGCTCGACGTGAACCTCACCGGTGCATTCTTGTGCACGCAACAGGCGGTGCGTTTGATGAAAAAACAAACCCCCCAGGGTGGCCGCATCATCAACAACGGCTCCATCGCCGCCCATGCGCCGCGCCCGAACAGCGCACCCTACACCGCAGCCAAACATGCCATTACTGGCCTCACCAAAGCCACCTCGCTGGATGGCCGTGCTTACAACATTGCTTGCGGCCAGATCGACATCGGCAACGCACAAACCGACATGACCAGCCCCATGGCAGCGGGCATTCTTCAAGCTAACGGCCAAACCATGGTCGAACCCTTGATGGATGTGCGCCACGTGGCAGACGCTGTATTGCACATGGCCGCCCTGCCCTTATCCGCCAACGTGCAGTTCATGACCCTCATGGCGACCAACATGCCCTATATTGGCCGGGGCTAAACCGCCCGCTCCAGCGTGCCCGCAGAATCCTTCTACGCAAACCACCAGGAATCCAACCCCATGTCACAAATCCACTTCATCGGCGGCGAAAAAGGGGGGGTGGGCAAGTCGCTCGTGGCCCGCGTGCTGGCCCAGTACTTCATTGACCACCAACTGCCCTTTCTTGGTTTTGACACCGACCGCTCCCACGGCGCACTGATGCGTTTTTATTCCGGCTACGCCTCGCCCGTGCTGGTAGACCGTTATGAAGCCCTGGACGCCATCATGGAAGCCGCCGTGGAACAACCCCAGCGCCGCATCTTGGTGGATTTGGCCGCCCAAACCCACGAGCCCTTGGTGCGCTGGATGGACGACTCCGGCGTGCTCAACTTGGCCGACGAAATGAACGTCAAGATTCACTATTGGCATGTGATGGACGCAGGCAAAGACTCGGTCGATTTGCTGCGCAAGCTGCTGGATCGTTTTGGCACCAGCCTGAACTACATCTTGGTGCGCAACCACATTCGCGGCAGCGACTTTGGCGTGCTGGAGCAATCAGGCGAACAAGCCCGCGCCATCGAAATGGGTGCAAAAGTGATGTCGTTGAAAAAACTGCACGACAGCGTGATCCAAAAAGTAGACGCCGCCAGCAGCAGCTTCTGGAAAGCCAAAACCGCCACCGACGACCAAGGCCTGGGCCTGATGGACCGCCAGCGCGTGAAGATGTGGCTGCGGGATGTTTATCGGGATTTGGATGAGATTGGGGTGTGAGGGGGTGAGCACGGCTCAAGATTTGCGTTCTTGTTCAGAAAAATGAGCAAAAACTTGAACTGCGTCATGGCGGGTTTCGTCGTTTTATTTGGGCGGCGCTACAAAGCAAAACTGTCGCCCTATGCCAAGTAGAGCTTACCAA
>JBJTHI010000237.1:0-13029 GCA_046094425.1 Burkholderiales bacterium
CACATCAACCACTTGGCCGCTTGCGCGCGTGGGGCGCTCACGGATTCAGGTTGCTGAAAAATTAAATGTAATGAGCCTCATGTAGCAAGTGTGATTCGCAAAAACCACAACAGGCTTTTCTAGGCTTGCGCGGACACCAGGCAGTTCGTTATGAAAACCAATAATCCCTGACTTCCCTTGATCCAGTATTGGAACTAGGCCTTCTACAAGCGCGGTTTTTTGGTCGAATTTTTTGCCCACAGAGATTCGATCAATAAAATCGCCAAACTTCTTGACTCTCCATCCCCTCGGAATCTCTCCCAGCTCCGAGTCCTCCATCTCATCGGGAAACAGCGTGGCGGTGGCGGCGAGGGGGACGAACTGGTCGGGGGGCAGGGTGTCGAGTTCAGCGTCGGGCTTGCCGCTGATAGCGGTCATCGCGGCGCGCAGCGGGTCGCGGCCTTCGGCCTTGGCGGCGATCTTGGCTTTGACGGGGTCGAAATCGACAAACCACGATTTGAAGATGGCTTGCGCCATGGCTTCGATGGTTTGGTTGATGCGCCGGTTGAGGTCGATCTTTGCAGCGATCGAGTCCAAAACCTGCGCAATTCTTGCTTGGCTCGCGAGATCTGGAATGCGTACGCGATGGAACTTGAGGATGTCCGTTTTCAAGTTAGTGAACACGGAGCCATTACCTTGTGCAACCAGGTTCTTTCGCTCATTGAGTAGAAGCCAGTATGCAAACTTCTTGTCTAGCCCATTGAAATTGCGAAGGAGCATCCAACCGTCATGGATGCAGGCGTCGATCATGACGAACTTGGGCAGCCCAGGAGTTGCGCTATTCGAGAGGATCAGATCACCAGGATGTACACGAACGCTCGCCTTTACTCCTTCGAGCTTGATGCACTCATTGGTTGTTTCGAGGAACTGCGAATCTGAGCTTGTGGCATCTGCGATCTTTATCCATGGCATCCCTGTTTTCGACAAGAAGTCATTAATTGGACGTGGAGAAGCTCCTCTTGTAATGGTGCAAAGCTCACCAAACGCAAATTCGCGCAGCTCAGCTCCCATAGCCCAACCCCGCCAAACTCTTCTTGATCTCTTCCTCCAGCTTCGCGCTCTCCGCGAACTGCTCCGCCAGTTGTGCCGTCAGCCGCGCCATCTTGTCGGCGAACGCTTCGGCATCTTCTTCCTGGTCTTCGGCGCCCACATAGCGGCCTGGGGTCAGCACGTGTTCGTGCTTGCGGATGTCGTCCAGATCAGCCGAGTAGCAGAAGCCTTTCACATCTTCATACCCATCACCTTGCTGCCACGCGTGGAAGGTGTCGGCGATCTTGTCGATATCGGCCTGAGTGAAGTCGCGCAGCACGCGGTCTTTCATGTAGCCCATCTGGCGGGCGTCGATGAAAAGGAACTGCTTGCGCCGGTCGCGCTTCTTCTTGCTGAGGTTGAAGCCGTTGGCCTTGTCGCGGGTCAGGAACCAGATGCAGGCCGGGATCTGCGTGTTGGTGAAGAGTTGGCCCGGCAGCGCGACCATGCATTCCACGTAGTCGTCTTCCACCAGGCGTTTGCGGATCTCGCCTTCGTTGTTGGTATTGCTGCTCATGGAGCCGTTGGCCAGCAGCAGCGCCATGCTGCCGGTGGGCGCCAGGTGGTAGAGCATGTGCTGCAGCCAGGCGAAGTTGGCGTTGCCCTGAGGCGGGGTGCCGGCGATCCAGCGCGGGTCGTTCTCCAGCTTGGCGTTCCACCATTCCTTCATGTTGAAGGGCGGGTTGGCCATGACGTAGTCGGCCCGCAGGTCGGGGTGCAGGTCGTTGAGCAGGGTGTCGGCGTGGCCGCCACCAAAGTTGAAGTCGATGCCGCGGATGGCCATGTTCATGGCCGCGAGCTTCCAGGTGGTGGGGTTGCTCTCTTGCCCGTAGACGCTGATCTGGCCGCTGGCTTTGTTGCCCGCACCTTGGGCGGGTTTGCCGCTGTGTTGTTCGATGAATTCTTCGCTCTGCACGAAGAAGCCGCCGGAGCCCATGGCCGGGTCGTACACGCGGCCCTTGAAGGGCTGGAGCATGTTGACGATGAGGCTGACGATGGCCTTGGGCGTGTAGTACTGGCCTCCCTTCTTGCCTTCGGCCAGCGCGAACTGGCCGAGGAAGTATTCGTAGATGTGGCCCAGGATGTCCTTGGCCTTGAGGTCCAGCGGCTGGCCTTTGTAGTCGGTGGCGTGGAAGTTGGTATCGGAGAACAGGGCAATGAGCTCGGCCAGCTTGTGCGATTCGATTTGCGAGGTGGCAAAGCTCTTGTTGAGCACGCCTTTGAGCTTGGGGTTTTCGCGCTCGATGGCTTCCATGGCGTTGTCGATGAGCCAGCCGACGGTGCGCATCTTCTCGGGCTCGGCCTTGCCGGGCTGGGGCCAGGGCAGGGCCGCGCCGGGCAGGAGCTGGGCGCAGTCCACCAGGGTCTGCCAGCGGGCTTCCAGCGGCACCCAGAAGACATTCTTCTCGGTGTAGTAGTCGCGCACCTCCAGCTCGGCGGCCACGTCAGTGTCGTAGGTGCCGGGGTAGTCGGCCGGGTTCATGTGGTAGTCGTGCGCCGGGTCCTGGAACTGGGTCTTGAGTTCCTTTTGGCGCTCTTCAAACGCGTCGGACACGTACTTAATGAACAGCAGGCCGAGCACGATGTGCTTGTAGACGGCGGCGTCCAGGCTGGGCAGCAGCTTGTTGGCGGCGGTCCAGAGTTTGGCTTCAAGCGCGTTGAAAAACTGTTGTTCGGTGGTGTTCATGGCTGCGTTTCAGATGACTTCGGTTGGGCGGGCGAAGTGGCCCAAGGGGCGGTTGTATCTGATTTCGAACTTGGCTCCCGCAGGCTGGCGTGTCCGGCGCATGCGGGGTCATCAAACTGCTGGTTGCTTGACCCGCCAAACCCAGCGTAGCGCCATCGCGGTTGACGGTAGGGCAATTTTTGGTCGCCATGGGTTGCAGTTGGTCCCGCCGACAGGAATCGAACCTGTATCTAGCGCTTAGGAGGCACTCGTTCTATCCATTGAACTACGGCGAGGGTGCGGGAAGGCGGGGCGCATTTTCGCATGCGATATGTACCGCACAGAGCGAGCGGGGGCGCCACGCAGCCCGAGCGCCGGGGCACCATTCACTGCCAGCGCCAAGTCCAAATCAAGTCCAGTGAATTCTCCAAACCGGATTGCGCGCGCAGGGTGAAGCGTTGTGCGATGCGGTAGATGAGTTGCCAATTGCCCTCGGTGGCGTTGAGGCTGCGCTCGTAACCCACATACCAGTTACGCGAGAGTTGTTTGCCCAGGCTGACGATGGTTTCGCGTACTTCCCCACCGTTGTTGGCGTTGTTGCCTGTGCTCGTGCCTTGGCGCAACGATAAATCGTCGATGCCGATGTTGCGCAGCAATTGGTCGGTCGCCCCCCCGTCTTCCCCCGCGAGCAGGGCCAGGGCAGCGCGTTGCAGCAGTGCGGTGTCGGCGTTGCCCAGGCCGCCGCTTTCGCGGCCCAGCACCAGCCAACTGAGTTTGTCGATGTCGGGCAACTCGGGCTCGGAGAACAGACTCACGCGCGGCGTGACGGTGGTGCCGGTCACGGCCACGCCCACCCGCACATCGGTGTTGGGACGGGTGGCTTCGATGTCGAGCCGGGCCACATCGGGTTTGCCGGTGAAGGTGAGTTGCCCTTTGTCGATGGTGAGTTTTTGGCGGTAGGCGTCGTAGGTGCCGTCCACGGTGCGCACCGTGCCGTGAATAGCCAGTTGGTTATTGGGCGAGGTGAGTTTGAGTTCGCCCGTCAACCCTGTATTCAGGCCTCGACCACGCAGACGCAGTTTCTCGCCCAAAGCCACTTGCAGGTCGAGCCTCACCATGCGTTGCGTTTGGCGTGGAGTGGGGCGTGGGGCGGGTTTGCTGCTGACGTTTTCGGAAAGTGGGGTGTCCTTGCTACGAATCACCACCACGTCATCAGCCAAGGTGGGTGCGTCGCCTTGGCTGATGTCGATGAGGCCTTCGTCGGCTACAAAGCGCCCACTCAAGTCCAGCTTCTCGCTGCTCAAACGCAATTGTGCTTGGCCGCTGGTGACGATGCGTCTGTCCACCCGGCCCAGCAATTGGAATTGCTGGGCCACCAGTTTCAACTCAGCCTGCGGCTTGGCACCCAAACTGGCTTGGCCTGTGAGGGTCACGCTGCCATTGCCCGCTTTGGCGCTGAAATGTTCGATGCGTGCTTGCTGGCCTTGCAGCGAGAGGCTCACTTCACCGTCGCTCACCGCCACGCCCTGCACCAAATTGCGCACGCCCAGTTGTTTGCCTGTGAGCTGGCCGGTGAACTCGGGGGCGTTCCAGCGTCCAGAAATTTGGGCGCTGCTTTGCAACTGACCCGATAAACGCCAACCCGCTGGCACCCATGTGCCCCAGGTGCCCAAGTTGGCGACTTGCAGTTCAATGTTGCCTTCAAGCAGCGCATCGGGCTGGGGCCAGGTGGCAGTGGGCGAGGTGCGCGCCACCACCAAACCGCCTGCCACGCCAAGTGTGCTGCCTGCCAGGCCTTGGCTGAAGCGCCACACGCCATTGCTGGCCGTTAACCCTAAACGCAAATCACTCAGGCCCAATGTTTGGATCAAACCGTCCTCGCTCACCGTCAAATCACCGCCCACACGCTCCAGCAACACATCGGCCTCAAAGCTGGGCTGGCTGCGCAGGTTCACACGGCCTGCAATGCGCAGATCGCCACCCCAACCAAAGTCCGGTTGCAAACGCGCCAGCAATGGCGCGACGGCGACCTCTTCAAGTTCCGCTTGCAGATTGATTTGGGCGGGAGAGTTGGGTGTGGCCGCTTGCCAAACAATTTGCTGCCACCGCAGTGCCGCCCCGGGTAACTCGGCGCGCCCGGCGTCTAAGGTCACGCGCAATGGGGCGGCGATGGGGTTGGTTTTACTGGGCGTGGTGCGGGGGTTGTTCTGTGCCCAGGCCAGGGTCAAACCCGCTTCGCTGCCACGCCACCAAGGTGGGCTGTTGCCATCGTTGTTTTGCAGCAGCCACTGATTGAGCTGACCTTGCCAGCCGGTGATATGGCTGCTGGCATCGCGTTTTAATCCGCCGCGTGCTTGCAGGTTCACGACCGTGTGGGCGTTAGGGTTGCCGCTTTGGGCATTCGATGCGGCCATGCCGCCCAAGGCTTGCAACCAGGCGGGCGCTTGCAGTGGTGACTGCGCTTGCAAACGAAGGTCGTGTGCATCGCTGCTGCCTTGCAGTTGCAGCGAGAGTTGGTGCAGGTTCAGACTGGGCCCGCTGGCTTGATTCAGTTCCGCGTTCAGAGACAGCGGTGCGGCCGCAGCCAAACTGCCTCGCCACTGCAACTGGCCTGCGCCCAAACCCCAAGCCCCCACACGCAGTTGCGTCGCCTTGGCGTTGCCAGTGCTGAGTCCATGGAGCAGCAGCGGCAATGGGGCAGTGGCGGCTATTGGGTTGGGCGCGGGCGACCACTGGCCTTGAACGAAGAGCTCGCCCGCGAGCACCGGAGTCTTGTTGGTGCTTGTGCTGGTGCCCATGCTCTGCGCAGCAGGAATGCCCAACCAAGCTGCCCAGGGCGAGAGTTGCGCCAGGCGCGGCGCATCCAATTTGAATTGCCAACTGGAGTTCAGGGCCGGGGCGGTGTGGCTGTTCAAGGCCAAGCGGTTGCCCTCTACGTCCAGCAGCGCTTGGAATTCGCTGGTGCTGGAGCTGCTGGCCGCATGACGCCAACGCGCTTGCCCTTGCAGCGCCACACCGGCCAAGGTGCTGGGCGCGATGTCCACCTGGGCTTGCCCACGCAAGCGCTTCAACCCAGTGATGAGGTCGGTTTTCTGCGCTGCGCTTGCTGACGAAGGCGGGGCACTGCGCGGCCAGATCAAATCGATGTCGGCATCAGCCTGCACGCGGCTGCTGCGGTTGATGTTCAGGGGCAAAGCGGACACCGCGGCCGGCCACCACAGTGCGGGGTCGAAGTCCCGCAGTTGGACTTGGGCTTTGACTTGCCAGGGCGCGGTGTCTGCAGAAGAAACACGTTCTGCTTGACCTTGGAGTTTGAGTTGCGATGCGCCTGCGATGGCGTCCAGTTTTTGGAGCGTCCAGCGCTGTTGCCTGCCTTGCAGATCGATTTGCAAACTCACTTCGCGCAGCGGGGTTTTGGTGTGGCCTTCATTGGTGGTGAGCACCGAACCACGCAACTGGGCTTGCAGTTGCAACGTCATGTTTTGCCAGGTGTTTGTCTCGCCGTGAGTTGGTGTTTGTGCTGACCATTGCCCGCTGACGTTCAGTGGGCCACTCAAGCGCATGGGGGGCGCGCGCGAGTCAAGCGCTTGAGGCATTACACCGCGCCACTCAGTCTCCAGCGCCCAGCCACTCCATTCGCGCAGGTCAAACTCACCTTGACCAGTGATGCGTCCAGCGTCTTCTTTCCCGTTGCCCAAGTTCAGTGCCAGGTTGCTCAGTTGAACATGCCCTGGTGCGGATGGTTCGTCGCCAGCACGCTTGCCCCACTGTGCGGACAACTGCAAGCCCCGCACAGGCAGCCGCCCTTCATTCCACAAACCGGGTGATCGGTTGCGCAAGCTGATGGAAGCGGGCGTGGTGTTGGCAGCGGTTTGCGCTGGTGACCCGCTTGCTCGCGGTAGCTCCCACTGCACGTCGCCCTCCAGCAAAGTGCGCGGTGCTTTGGCGTGAAACAGCGACAAATCCAGTGCATGCAATTGCGCCTTGAAACGATGGATAGGCCATGTCGCAAAAGGGGCGAGTTCGGCTTGCGCATCCAGGTGGGGGCCACCGTCTTTGGCCGCAGTGGTGCCCAGTTTGGCGGTCAGCTTGAGTTGGGACAGCGGCCCCTGTGCTTGCAGCAGTAAGTTCCAAGGAGGCAGGGTGGCAGGTGCATTCGATGTGGCCTGAGGATGCGCTTGCGCTTCTAGCCTGGCCTGCACGGGCATGTCGCCCGAGGTGGCCACTTGTCCTTGGCCTTGCGCCAGCACACGGCCCCATGTGCCCTGCAGGGCCGCCACCTTGTGCAGGCTGCCTTGCGCCGCACCCAGTTGCACCTGCGCTTGCAAGGAACGCAGGGGTTCGTTGCCTAGCAAGGGACTGCTCAATTCAGCGAGTTCCACTTGCGCCACGCTGAGTTGAAAGGGCAGCTTCAAATGGGTGGGCGCGGGTGAAGGGGGGCGGCTTGCGCCGCTCTCATGCACCAAACGCGCTGCGCTCAAACGAGCCAGCCGCAAGTGCAGCCAGGCACCGGGCGCATCGGCGCGGCCCCATTCCAAACCCTGCCAACACAACTGCTGCAAGCGCAAGTGGCCTGCTGCCTGGGGCAGGGTGATGGTGAGCTCTTCGGCACAAAAGTCGCCCAGTAACGCGCCTTGTGGCCCTTTGATTTCCACACCCGGCAGGCGGCCCAGCCACCAGGCGCTGCCCGCCGCGCTTTGAATGCTGGAGATCAAGCCGGCCAATGCGAGGATCAGCACCAGCAACAGGCCCACCATGAGCCAGCACAGCGCACGCCATCCGCGTCGCCGCGTGGCGCGACTGGTTGCTGGGATGGGCACCAGGTCGCTACTCAAAACGCGATACCCACACTCAAATGCAAACGCAGTTTTTGAAGTGCGTCGCCATAAGCCAAGTCCACGCGCAGTGGCCCCACGGGGCTGCGCCAGCGCAAGCCAATGCCGTAGCCGAACACCGGGTGAAGGTCGCCCCAACGATCCGCTGCATGACCGGCATCTACAAATGCAGCCCACCACAAAGCGGGCTGGTTGGGGAAAATCGGCCGCGCTACTTCCATGCTGCCGGTCAGCAGCACGCGGCCACTGGTGGTGCTGCCGTTTTTCACTGGGCCCAGTGAGCGGTAGCCATAACCGCGCACCGACTCGTCGCCCCCGGCGCGAAACAGCAAAGGGTCGGGCACCCGGTTGGCATCGTTCACAAACACCTGGGCCGCTTCCAAACGCGCACTGCCGTACCAAGTTTTTCCAAGTGGCCGATAGCCGCTGTAACGCACATAAAGGCGGCCAAAGGGTTTTCTATCGCTGGCATCCAACCAGGCTTGGCCCAGCGCCCCTTGCAGATTCCATGCATCGCCCTCGGTGGGCAGGAGCACACTGTCCAGGTCACGGCGTATCCAATGCACATTGCCAGACACCGCGCGTTTGGTGGGGCCCATGCTCCGGTCTGTGCCTTCTCTGGCGGCCAGGTTTTCGGCGAACACCAGGCGGTCTAGCCTTTCAGTGTCCAGCGAACCACCGGCCCGAAAACGGGACGACTCCACCACCGTGCCCGCTGCATCCTCACGCAGCACGTTCACCGCCAACAAGCCTCGGTAGCCTTTGTTCAAGGGGTGCGAGACCAGGGCCACGTCCAGCAACTGCCGGGTGCCACCCCACTCCACTTTGTTCTTGGCGATCCACGGTAAGCCGAAGATGCGCCGATGCGTGTATTCCAAGGTGGCGCGCGGCCCCGTGTTGTCGCTGAAACCCACACCCACGGTCGCTTGTTGCTGTGGCAGTTCGCGCACGCGAACAATAGCGGTGGCGCTGCTCGGGTCGGTGGCTTCGGGGTCTAACTCCACCACCGTGCTCTCGAACAAATCGAGCTTGCGCAGCCTCTCGGCCCAGTCGAGCAACAGACGTTCTGAATAGGGTGTGCCGGGTTGGAAATTGACCGCGTTGCGCACCGAAGCCTCGCCGTGGCGCTTCAAACCCTCAATGCGCAGGCTCCTCAGGCGAAACAGCGGGCCGCTCTCGGCGGTAACGTCCAGGGCGGCGCTGTTTTCCACCGCGTCGATGCGGGCCTCGGTGGACACCCATGAGGCCTGCGGGTAACCATCAGCACGCAAGCGATCCAGCAGAGCGGCTTTGGCGGCTGTCCATTGCGGGCCACGAAACTGCGCATCGGGCCGCAGCAACCAATCGCGGTGCAGGGCCACCCAGGTGCTGATAGCGGCTGGGTCGGCCTTTTGCAAAGCCTCGCGCAAAGGCCCTTGCACGTCCAGCGCCAAGCTGCTCACTTGGGTGCGTGGGCCGGGGTCTATGCGCAGCAACACACGGGGCACGGTGCCGACAGCATCGGGGCTGCTGCCCTCGCGCTGTGCACTGACCGTGGCGTTGAAGTAACCCTCGGTCTCCAACAAGGCTTTGGCTTGCGCCGGTGCGGCGGCCATGAGGCGACTGAGTTCACCCGGGCTGATGGCGTCGCTGGCCGGTAAACGCTGGAAGCGCGCCAAGTCCAGGTGCCTGAACAACAGGCTGCGCAAAGGGCCTGGGGCGTCGAGCACCAACTCGTACATAACGGCAGTAGGCGTCTCGGCGGGCGTGGAGCGTGCCGCATCTTGCTTGCCAAACGGCAGGTGGCTACAGGCAGTGAGCGCCAGCACGGCAGCCAAAGCGGTCAACGAACGCAGCCCTTTCATCCTGCGGTTCATCTCATCAACTGCCGCATAGCCGCTTCCAAACCCACCAAACTCAAAGGAAACATGCGCCCGCCCATGAGTTGTTGGATTAAATCTATGCTTTGGCGGTAAGGCCAAATGCCGGGCGGCTCGGGGTTGATCCAAACGTGGTGGGGATAGGCGTGCGTCAAACGCTGCAACCACTGCGCACCAGGCTCTTCGTTGTGGTACTCGGTGCTGCCTCCCGGTTGAAGCACTTCATAGGGGCTCATGGTGGCGTCGCCAACAAAAATCAGTTTGTAGTCGCGGGTGTACTTGCGCGCCACGTCCCAGGTGGCGAATTTTTCGCGGCTGCGGCGCTGGTTGCTTTTCCACAGGTGGTCGTACACGCAGTTGTGAAAGTAGTAACACTCCAAGTGTTTGAACTCGCTGCGGGTAGCGCTGAACAACTCTTCCACGCGGGGAATGTGTTCGTCCATGGTGCCGCCCACATCCATGAGCAGCAGCACCTTCACATGGTTGTGGCGCTCAGGCCGCATGCGGATGTCGAGCAAGCCGGCATTGGCGGCGGTGCCTGTGATGGTGCCATTCAAGTCCAACTCCAGCGCCGCACCTTCGCGTGCAAAACGCCGCAAGCGGCGCAGCGCCACTTTGATTTGGCGCGTGCCCAGCGCTACTGTGTCGTCGTAGTCCCGGTAATGTCTCTCATCCCACACACGCGCCGCCTGTTTGCCACCGTCTGAGCCTTTCAGACGCAGGCCCTGCGGATTGGTTCCGCCGCTTCCAAACGGACTCGTGCCGCCCGTGCCTATCCAGCGATTGCCGCCTTCGTGGCGTTCTTTTTGTTCTTGCAGGCGTTTCTTGAACTCGTCCATGAGCTCGTTCCAACCCATGGCCGCGATGCGCGCTTTTTCTTCGTCGCTGAGTTCACGCTCCAAGGCGCGGCGCAACCAGTCCAGCGGAATGCCTTCTGCAAAATCAGTGAGCTGTTCCACGCCTTTGAAATAGGCCGCAAACGCGCGGTCGAATTTGTCAAACTGGGTTTCGTCTTTGACCAAGGTGGTGCGGGCGAGCAGGTAGAAGTTATCGATGGTGGTGCCGCCCGAGGCATCCAGCACCTTGGCTTGCAGGGCTTGCAACAGCGTCAAGAACTCCCCCACGGTCACCTTGAGGCGCGCCGCGCGCAGGGTTTGGAAGAAGCCGATCAGCATGGGCTCGTGGTGGTCAATCGGCGTGGTGGGGTGTTTAGCGGGGCCGATTCAACTGCCACAACAAATGAGCCTTGACATCGGGCCATTCGCCCATTCTCAGGCTGTACATCACGGTATCGCGCACCGTGCCGTCACGTCTGAGCGCATGGTGGCGCAACACACCGTCTTTTTTTGCGCCCAAACGTTCAATGGCTTGTTGGCTTGCAAAGTTAAAGCAGTCGGTGCGCCAACCCACCAACTGGGCACCCAAGTCTTCAAACGCGTGTTGCATCAGAAGAAATTTGGCGGTGGTGTTGACGGCGCTGCGCTGCACACTTTTTGCGAGCCAGGTGTAGCCAATTTCCAGTCTGTCGATGCTGGGCACGATGTCGTGGTAACTGGTGCTGCCCACCACACGATTCGTTGTTGTGTCCACCACGGCAAAGGCCAGGCGGTTGCCCGCAGCATGGCTTTTCAGTGCCGTTTCGATGTATTGACGGGTTTGCTCGGGCTCAGGCACAGAGGTAAAACGCAAATTCCACAGTTCACCGTCGCGCGCGGCTTGAATGAGGGCTGCTTCGTGTGACAACGCCAGGGGCTCTAGGCGTACTGTCGCACGCGCGAGGGTGACGGGCAATACAGGCTTCATCTTGTTAATCGTCAGCGGTGATGTTTCTGCATGAACACCAGTTTCTCAAACAGCGTCACGTCTTGTTCGTTTTTGAGTAGTGCGCCCAGCAGTGGTGGGATCGTGACTTGCGGGTCTTGGCTGCGTAACACCTCCACGGAGATGTCCTCGGCCACTAGCAGTTTGATCCATTCGAGCAGTTCGGATGTCGAGGGCTTTTTCTTCAAGCCGGGCAGGCCCCGCACATCGTAAAAACTCTTCAGGGCCGCGGCCAACAAGTCTTTTTTGAGTTCAGGAAAATGCACTTTGACGATACGCTCCATCGTCACGGCATCGGGAAACTGGATGTAATGGAAAAAGCAGCGGCGCAAGAAGGCGTCGGGCAGTTCCTTTTCGTTGTTGGAGGTGATGAAGACCAAGGGCCGGTGTTTGGCTTTGACCCACTGCTTGGTTTCCACCACATAAAACTCCATGCGGTCGATTTCACGCAACAAGTCGTTGGGAAATTCAATATCGGCTTTGTCGATTTCGTCTATCAACAGCACCACCGGAACGTCGGACGTGAACGCCTCCCACAAGACGCCTTGAACAATGTAGTGGGCGATGTCTTTGACCTTGGCATCGCCCAACTGGCTGTCGCGCAGGCGGTTCACCGCGTCGTACTCGTACAGCCCTTGTTGCGCTTTGGTGGTGCTTTTGATGTGCCACTGCAATAACGGCATGTTCAGACTGACGGCCACTTCTTCGGCCAGCATGGTTTTGCCCGTGCCAGGCTCACCTTTGACGAGCAAGGGTTTGCGCAGCAAAGTGGCTGCATGCACGGCCAGCATCAGATCGTCGGTGGCGACGTAGGTGGAACTGCCTGTGAACTTCATGGGGCTTGGAGACGTCGGGGATGGGTGGGTTCGGGTCAGTATATCGACGCCCCTATAATCTGCGGCTGGTTTGCGACCCGACCCTCAATCCCATGAAAAATTCATTGTTGTCTGCTGTTTTATTGGTAGCGAGCGCCTTGGTGGCCTCTCCCCTGATGGCCCAAGAAGGCAAGGGCAATGTGAAAGACGGCGAAAAGAAAGCCGCCATGTGCATAGGCTGCCACGGCATTGTGGGTTACCAGGCCAGCTTTCCTGAAATTCACCGGGTGCCCATGATCGCAGGCCAAAACGCCGAGTACATCGTGGCTGCTTTGACGGCTTACAGCAAGGGTGAGCGCAAACACCCCAGCATGCGCGGCCTGGCAGGCAGTTTGACCGAGCAAGACATGCTGGATTTGGGTGCCTTCTACCAACAACAGGCCAAAGACGCACCCGCAATTGCTGCCAAGCCTGTTTCTCAGCCGTCACCCAAGGTGGCAGAGTTGCTCAGCAAAGCTGCCTGTATTTCTTGCCACGGCGACAACTTCAGCAAACCCATCTCCCCTGCTTATCCCAAAATTGCTGGCCAGCACGCTGACTACCTTTATGTGGCTTTGAAGGCTTACCAAACCCAGAAAAACGCCAATGTGGGGCGAAGCAACGCTGTCATGGCGGGTATTGCGAGCCAATACACCCACAAAGAACTCAAACTCATGGCCGACTACATTGCCTCCCTGCCCGGTGAAGTGCGCGTGGTGCCGCAGTCCAGCTTCCGCTGAGTTTCCTCCGCCCGAGAAAAAGCCGCTGGAAACAGCGGCTTTTTTATGTGCGCCCAGCATGGGCGCACTCCTGCGGGTGCAAGTCCCGCCACGAGCTGGTCACAGCGAGTGAAGTGAAGCGCAACTGCATGAGGGCGACCGAGTGTGGGAAGGAAGCGTGGAGCATAAATCGCGAGCCGATGGACA
>JBJTHI010000238.1:0-1262 GCA_046094425.1 Burkholderiales bacterium
CTCACGGTGCGGGTGCGGGTTTGCGACTCGCCCGTGGCCAAGTTGGGGAAGCGGTCCACCACCTCAATGGGGGTCATCTCGTCAGTGAACTCACCGGCCTGCTGGGCCTTGAGTGCCTTCATATGCGACTCAAACGCGAATTGATCTTGCGCCTCGCGCGATACCTTCCACTGCTGCGCCACTTTCTCGGCCGTTAAGCCCATGCCGTAGGCAATACCGAGGTGTTCGTTCTTGGCGAACACGGCGGGGTTGAAGGCGGGTTTGTTGCCGCCCATGGGCACCATGCTCATGGACTCGGCACCACCGGCGATCATCACGTCGGCCTCGCCGACGCGAATGCGGTCAGCGGCCATTTGAATGGCGGTCAGGCCCGATGCGCAAAAGCGGTTGACCGTGACCCCGCCTACCGAATGCGGCAAGCCCGCCAAGGCCACCGCGACACGCGCCATATTCATGCCTTGCTCGCCCTCGGGGAAGGAGCAGCCGATGATGGCGTCTTCAATCGCCTTGGGGTCGAGCGAGGGCACTTGGCGCAGTGCGCTTTGAATCACCGCCACCAATAAATCATCGGGCCGCGTGTTCTTGAAATAGCCACGTCCTGACTTGCCAATCGGCGTGCGCGTGGCGGCCACGATGTAGGCTTCTTGGGTTTGTTTGCTCATGGATCGCTCCAGTTTGTTTAATTGCGCACGGGCTTGCCGGTTTGCAGCATCCCCATGATTCGCTCTTGCGTTTTGGGTTGCTCTAAAAGCGAGCAGAAATGTTTTCGCTCCAGTGTCATCAAGTAGGACTCATTCACCATGGAGCCCGCATCCACATCACCGCCTGTCAACACCTCGGCGATCAAAGTGGCGATGTGCTGGTCGTGTTCGCTGATCATGCCGCCATCGCGCATGTTGGCCAGCTGGCTCTGGATGGTGGCTTTGGCACTGCGGCCCGCCACGGGAAAGTTCGCTGGTGTGGGTGGGCGGTAGCCGCTGGCATAAAGGGCTTTGGCCTGGGCCAGGGCCACATAAAGCAGCTCATCTGTGTGCGGCACGACAACGTCACTCCAAAGCAAGTAACCCATCTTGCGGGCTTCAATGGCGCTGGTGCTGACCTTGGCGGTGGCGGCACTCATGAATCCGTCTTTCAAGAACGCCAAGATGTCCCCGTTGTTGCCACCGCTGCTGGCCATTTCTGCCGCACGGCGAGCGATGTAGGTGAGGCCACCAGCGCCGGGCAAGAGGCCCACACCGACTTCCACGAGGCCGATGTAGCTC
>JBJTHI010000239.1:0-20185 GCA_046094425.1 Burkholderiales bacterium
GGAGTCTAACGGAAACACCACTATCTGCCAATACTTTACAAAGCAGGTCCTGCCACTACACCAATCTCAACAAACCGCTCATAAGTGCTTGATTTCATTGACCCGAGCGTCCCGCCTCAGCTCTGAAGTGTCGAACTTCGGCGCGCCCAGCAGCGGCAACCATTCTTGTTCGGCACCTGTCGGCGCTCGTCCCGATGCCAGCAACAGTGGCCATTGCTTGCGCGTGAGCAACTGGTACAGGGCGGTATGGTCTTCGCCCAGGGCATTGAGCGCGCTCAAGTGGCGTTTCACCACGTTCATGTCGCCACGCGACAGTGGGCCAGACAATGCACCGGCCAAGCCACGTTCTTCTGCCGCCTTGAGTGTGCCCCTTGCCAACGGTAACAGGGCCTGTAGGGCCTGTTTCTCGTCCACTCCAAACGACGGTCGAGTACTCACGCCAAACGTGTTGGCTGAATTGAAAGCGCGCACCCTGGGTAGTCTTCCTTGAAAGCTGTCAGCCTTTCCCCTTTGGCATGAGAGGGCTCGGTGCCCCTGCACGTCAACATGCCCACGAGGTTAGCGTTGCGCTGGATGATCGTATGTTCAACAACCGCCTTAGCTGCCCCAAGGGTGCCAACGCGAACGGGGCTCTCACCACCCTATCACCCCCGCGTTGCCCGCTTCCTCACCGCCTCCAAATAAACCAGCCCGTCTGGCGGTAAGCCGCTGCGCTGCGAAGCCCAAACCATTTCGCCTAAACACTCCATCACCTCATGGTGGGCCTCATGCAGTGAACCTCGTTTGGCCACCAGCAGTTCCACCGCTTGGCGTATGCCACTGGGCTGGTCAATGGAGACTTGTTCGCTGATGGACAAATGCATGGACAAATGCAAAAAGGGGTTGATTCGACCCGCTTGCACCTCGTAAACCGCAGCTAAAGCGGCTGGCAAGTCGGCCAGTTCAGCGTGGTACTCGGGGTGTTTGGCGATCCAACCGATGGCCAAAGTTTCCATGGGGGTGAGAACCACCTGAGCCGAACGGTGTTTTTGATAGGCCTCGCAAAAGAAGCGGCGAACGTCGTTTTGAGAAGGTGCAAACATTCCACAATTGTCGCCTTGCCCCCATTCAGCAAAGCACTCCGCCCATGAATATCACCACAGACCAACTCTTCACCCTGGCCCGCACCCACAGCGCCTTCACAAACCAAGCCGTGCCCGACGACTTATTGCGTCAGCTTTATGAGCTGATGAAGTGGGGCCCCACCTCGGCTAACAGCAACCCGGTGCGCATAGTGTTTGTGCGGACCCTCGAAGGCAAAGCGCGTTTGTTGCCGTGTATGGCCCAGGGCAATTTGGAAAAAACCCGCGCCGCCCCGGTGACCGCCATCATCGGCATGGACATGGCTTTTTATGAGCAACTGCCTACTTTGTCACCACACAACGACGCCCGGAGTTGGTTTGAGGGTCAACCGCAAGCCATCGCCGACACGGCGTTTCGCAACAGCAGCTTGCAAGGCGGATACTTCATTTTGGCGGCGCGGGCTTTGGGTTTGGACTGCGGGCCCATGAGCGGTTTTGACGCGGCCAAGGTGGATGCTGAGTTTTGGGCAGGCACGCCAGTGAAGACCAACTTCATTTGCAACCTGGGTTATGGCGATGCCAGCAAACTCCATGCGCGTGGCCCACGCTTGAGTTTTGAGCAAGTTTGTCGCTTGGCGTGAAGCGGCTCACTGCTTCCTAGTGACCCGGCTAAACACCAGGGCTGATGCACCAGCCACACCGGCCAAGAGCCACAACAAATGTTGCACGTCGCTGAAACCCGCCAACACCCAGGCGGCCACGACGGGCCCGGCGGCTTTGGCCCATTGCACCGGGGTGGCCAGGGCGCCGTTCACCGCGCCGTAGTGGCTGCGCCCATACAACTCCACGGGCAGCGCACCGCGCACCAAGGTCATCACCCCATTGCCCACGCCGTAGAGAAACGCAAACAACAGCAGGCCGGGCAGTTGAGTGTTCAGTACGGACAGCAAGAGCAGCGAACAAGGCAACATCCACATCGCTACGCGGCCCACCTCGGACGCCGCCCAATGGGAGAGAAACTGGTGTTCCAGCAGCCGCCCCAGCACCTGCATGGGCCCGATACAAGCGCCCACCCAAGCGGCTTCTGCGAGACTCAAGCCTTTGCTGTGCATCAAGGAAATGAAATGCACGGCCATGGCCGAGAACACCAAGGCGTTGCCGGTGAAGGCCAGGCATAAGCCATAAAACGCCGGGTCGCGTAAGAGCGCAGTGGGTGGTGGTTCGGGTACGTCGGGTGGTGCGAGGGGAGCGGCTTCTGAAGCCAGGCGGCCCGAGGCGGTGCGCGGCAGCATCAGCGCATGAACTGGCAGATTTACCAATACATGCAAAGCCGCCAGCACCCACAGCGCCTGTTGCCAACCCAGGTGCTGCACCAGGTGTTGGGTCAGGGGCCAAAACACGGTGCTGGCCAGGCCGCCAAAGACAGTCACTACGGTGATGGCTTGGCGGTGTTTACCAGCGAAGGCTTGGGCCAGCACGGCAAACGCGGGGTCGTACAGATTGGCAGCCATTGCCACGCCCAAACCCATCCAAACGGCATACAACTGCCATGTACTGGTGACTTCGGTCAGGGCGACGAGCAAGAGCGCAGCCGCCAGCGAGCCCGCACTCATCAGGCTGCGGCCACCGTGGCGGTCGATCCAGCGGCCCATGGGCGCCGAGCACAAACCCGAAACCAACAGCGCCACCGAGAACGCGCCCACCACCGTGGTGCGGTCGGTTTGGGCTGCCTGCCCCAGTTGTGAAATCACCAAGGAGAAGGCGTAGTAAACCGAGCCCCAGGAGATGAGTTGGGTCAAGCCAATGGCAATGGCCAAACGCCAAAGCGATGCATCCCAGGGCATCTTGTTCGTATTGTTCAGTGCGGTGGCGACTTAGCGATTTTTCTGTCGCTGAGTGCCGCGACCATTCCCCAACCGATGAAGGCACCCACCAACTGCGCTGCCACAAACCCCGGCGCGCTGTGTGGTGCAATGCCCGCAAAACTGTCGCTGAACATGCGGCCAAAAGCGGCGGCGGGGTTGGCGAACGAGGTGGAGGCGGTGAACCAATAGGCCGCACCAATGTAAGCCGCCACCATGGCTGGTGCGCGGCCTGGGGGTGACCGCAAGATGATGAAGAGTAAACCTGCGGTGGCGACCGCCTCGGCCACCCATTGACCCGTGCCGCTGCGCACTTTGCTGGACCACTGCCACACCGTCATGTCGAACATCAAGTGAGCGAGCCAGGCACCGAGCATGGCCCCCAGCAACTGGGCGGCGATGTAGGGCAGCAACTGCGATTTGGGTAAGGCCCCGCGCAGGGTCATGACCAAACTCACCGCCGGATTGAAATGAGCGCCGCTGATGGGCCCCAGGGCTTCAATCAATACATACAGGCCGCCGACGGTGGCCAAGGTGTTGGCGAGCAGGGCGATGGCGACGTTGCCACCGGACAAACGCTCGGCCATGATGCCCGAGCCAATGACCACGGCCAGCAACAGGGCTGTGCCGACGAGTTCGGCCAACCATTGCTGGCTCGATGTGTGTGAGGATGTCATTTAGTTTTTTCCAATGCTGACTAAGGCATCGGCGAGCGCGGCGGACGGCATGGTTTCCAGCGGCAAGGTCAGCAGTTGCAGCATGCGGTAGCCAATGGCCTGGCGCGTCAGCTCAAACGCACGGCGTTTGCCTTCGTCGCCACCTTCTGCGTTCGACGGATCGGGGTAACCCCAGTGCACTTTCACCGGTTGACGGCCGCCTGTGCCACCGAAAAACACCGGGCAGGTTTCGGCTGCGGCGCTGTCGCAGACGGTGATGACGATGGACAGCGGCACCGCCCCGTCTTGACTGAACTCGTCCCAACTTTTGCTGCGTGTGTAGGAGGTATCAACGCCTGCGTTGCCCAGGGCTTCCAAAGCAAACGGGTTGATGCGCCCGCTCGGCGCACTGCCTGCGCTGTGGGCTTGCACGTCCCGGCCGAGTTTTTTCGCCCAGTGGTTGAGCATCGCCTCAGAGAGAACGCTGCGTGCAGAGTTGTGGGTACACAGGATGAGGACGTGGGTGGTCATGGTGATGGCGTCTTTGGGGATTCAAGCGGTGGTTTGACCGATGGTGTCGAGTTCTTTTTGCAAAGCCATGCGGGCCAAGGTGTCTATCGGCAAGGCCAGCATCAACTCAATGCGGCGCTTCAAGACGATGGCGGTGTCCATGAAGGCGCGGGCTTTTTCTTCGTCGCTGCCTTGTATGGCGGCGGGGTCGGGCACGCCCCAGTGGGCCGTCATGGGTTGGCCGGGCCACACGGGACACACTTCACCCGCAGCGTTGTCGCAGACGGTGAAGACGAAGTTCAAGCTGGGTGCACCTGCTTGCGCAAATTCGTCCCAGTTTTTGCTGCGGTAGCCGTCATTGGGAATGCGCAGGGCGTGCAGGGTGGACAAGGCAAAGGGGTTCACCGTGCCATTGGGGTGGCTGCCTGCTGAATAGGCTTTGAACTGGCCTTTTCCAAGCTGGTTCATCAGGCCCTCGGCCATGATGGAGCGGGCTGAGTTGCCGGTGCAAATGAACAAAACGTTGTAGCGGGCTTCGTGTGTCGGGTTGCTCATGAAACGCTCCTTAGCAGCATGAAGTGGACGACTTGACGGGAATAGGGATGGCCTTGCCACGGCTGGGTGGGCAGCAAGCGGCTTCTACCGTGGCCTGCTTGGGGGCAGGGGCTGCTTTCTCGTTGAACACAGGAATGTCGCCCAGGGTTTGGAAGTGCTCCCAGGCAATGCCTTGTGGGTCGGTCACCCAATGTTTATCGCTGCGTGCGTAGCAGCAGGTGGTGCTGCCTTCGTCGAGCAGTGGCATGTCGGCAGCCGCGGCGCGGGCTTTTAACTCGGCCAATTCGACCTCGTTGTCGGTCTGAATGCCCAGGTGGTCAATGCCGACCTTATTGCCGCGTGTCGAGATGGCAAAGTTCACCGGTGGGTCTTGCAGCATCCACTTGGCGTAGTCGCTCTCTTCGCGTGCGGGTGTGGTGGCAAACAGTTTGGAATAAAAGCCGATGCTCTGGGCCAGGTCATCGACATGCAGGTGGACGTGAAAACGTTTCATGGTGATTTCTCCGTTCAACAAGTGGTGCAGTCAGGTGCTGCGGTGGTTTCACAGCTTGTGCCTTGACAGCAATGCGCTGTGAGGTAGGCCAACAACTCGTTCATGTGGGAGAGCGAGGGTTGGTAGATGATGTTGCGGCCATCGCGCTCTTGCGACACCAAACCCGCATGCGTCAACTCCTTCAGGTGGAAGGAGAGCGTGGAGGCGGGTACACCCAGGGTGGCGCACAGCGCACCGGGTGTCAGCCCCAAGGGCGCGGCACCCACCAGAGCGCGAAAAATGCGAAGCCGCATGCCTTGGGCCAAGGCAGCGAGTGAAGTGACAGCGATTTGCTCTTCCATAGTTCTATATTTATCGAAATATAGAAGATTGTCAAGAGGACTTCTGTTTTGTTTTTGAGGAATAGGGCAGCCCGTAAAAACCCGAGTGTTTCAACAGAATTTGCTCACCTAACACTTTCATTGCCAGTTTTAAGTGCTTGTTTTTGAACAACTTTCTAAATCAAATTTCACCTCGAAAGTGTTCGCTAAGTACTTGATTTAATTGATTTTTCTTACACATTTCATTGACCACCCCAAGAAGAATGCGTTAAAGTGCATCAAAGTGCATTTTTGTGGGTTTTTGTGGCTATTTTTGTTGAGGGCCGTGCGTTGCGGCCATCCAACGGGTGGTGAGGGCAGTGGCAAACATCGTGTTCCAGGGGGCGTCGGCGCTGACTCTTGATGTCAAGGGCCGCATCGCCATGCCTGCGCGGCACCGCGAGGTGCTCTTGGCCATGGGTGTTCATGAATTGACCATTACCAAACACCCCGAAGGCTCGCTGATGATTTTTCCGCGCCCGGCTTGGGAATCTTTCCGCGACAAAGTGGCCGCGCTGCCCATGTCGGCCAGCGGCTGGAAGCGTATTTTTTTGGGCAATGCGATGGATGTCGAGATCGACTCCACCTCGCGCGTGTTGATTTCCCCCGAGTTGCGCGCCGCAGCCGACTTGCACCGCGACCGGGGCGTGATGTTGCTCGGCATGGGCAGTCACTTCGAGTTGTGGGACAGCGCACGTTACGCCGAGCATGAGGCCCGTGTGATGGCCTCTGACATGCCCGAAGCACTGAAGGACTTCAGCTTCTGAGTCCCGCGCCGATGAACACCACTTCTTTTGCCCACACCACGGTCTTGTTGAACGAGGCCGTGGAGGCGCTCGTGAGCGACCCGCAGGGCATTTACGTGGATGGCACGTTTGGGCGCGGTGGTCACTCCCGCGCGCTCTTGCAGCGCTTGGGTGAGAAAGGCAGGGTGCTGGCGCTGGACCGCGACCTGGATGCCGTGGCTGCTGCCCATGCAGGTGAGACGCGGGTCGATGACCCGCGTTTTTCCATCCATCACACCGCGTTTGCGCACATGGTCGAGGTACTGGCCGAACAGGGTGTGCGGCAAGTTCATGGCGTGTTGCTCGACTTGGGCGTGTCCTCACCGCAAATAGACAACCCCGAGCGTGGTTTTAGTTTTCGGTTTGATGGCCCGCTGGACATGCGCATGGACACCAGCCGAGGCGAAAGCGCGGCTGACTACCTGGCGCGGGCGGACGAAGCCCACATTGCACAAGTGATCCACGACTACGGGGAGGAACGTTTTGCCCTGCAAGTGGCCAAAGCCCTGGTGGCGCGGCGCGATGCGGGGCAACCCGTGCGCACCACCCGTGAGCTGGCCGATGTGGTGGCGCGGGCCGTGCGTACCCGAGAGCCGGGACAAGACCCCGCCACCCGCACATTCCAAGCCCTGCGCATTTTCGTGAATGCCGAGCTGGATGAACTGGAGCAGGCTTTGAGCGCCGCCCTGGAACTGTTGTTGCCTGGTGGCCGTTTGGCGGTCATCAGTTTCCATTCCCTGGAAGACCGCATCGTCAAAACCTTCATCGCCCGTCAGAGCAAGGCCGAATTTGATCGCCGTGCGCCCTTCGCGCCAGAGAAAGCCATGCGCCTCAAAGCACTGGCACGAATCAAACCCAGCGAGGCAGAGGTGGCTGCAAACCCTCGTTCACGTTCGGCGATATTGCGTGTGGCGCAGCGCACAGATGTTGGCACCGGGGTGGTGGCATGACCCGCTTGAACATCATGCTGCTGCTGGCATTGATTGCCAGCAGCTTGTATTTGGTGCATGTGTCGTATGAGGCACGTCGACACTTCACGCTCTTGGACAAAGCCAACGGCCAAGCGCATCAACTCGACACCGAGTTTGAGCGTTTAAAAACCGAACAGCAATCGCAAGCCACACCGCTGCGGGTGGAAAAAACCGCGCGCGAGAAATTATTGATGCGCAGCGCTTCACCCAATGTCACCCACTACGTGAGCCGTAGCGCCTCGGAGTCTGCCGGAGCGGGTGTGGCGGGCAGTTCCACGGCCACGCAGGGGGCGCGTTGATGGTTGGCCGTTCGTCTTCCAGTTCCCGCGCCAGCGCTGCGGCTACCAACCACAGCAGCGTGCGCAGCGTGAACTACTGCAGCAGGCCCTTGTTGGCGTCGAAAACGCCGCCTTGGCGTTCGCGCTTCTTGGTGGCCCTGATTGGCTTGGGATTTTGTGTCTTGATAGGGCGTGCGCTTTATGTGCAAGTGATAGGCGCAGAGTTTTTCCAGCGCCAAGGTGAAATGCGTTTTGCACGCACCTTGGAGCTGTCCGCCAGTCGCGGTCGTATCAGCGACCGCAATGGTTTGCTCCTGGCTTCCAGTGTGCCTGCACCGTCGCTGTGGGCCATTCCCAAAGACTTTGACGCCACCAAGTCGCAGCGACGAGAGCTGGCGACGTTGCTGAACATGACACCGTCTGACTTGGACAAGCGCCTGTCTGACAACCCGAACTTTGTCTGGTTACGTCGTCAGGTCGATGACCAGGTCGCGCAGGCTGTCCAGGCGCTTGGTGTGCGCGGCTTGCACCAGGTGCGTGAATACAAACGCAAATACCCTGAAGGTGAATCTGCTGCCCACGTGGTGGGTTTCACCAGCGTGGAAGACAAAGGTCAAGAGGGTATTGAACTGGCATTTGAAAATGAACTGGCGGGCCGCGACGGAAGTCGCCGTGTCATCAAAGACCGTTTGGGACGTGTGGTGGAGGACATCGGAGAGAGCGTGGCGCCGGTGGACGGGCGCGACATTGAACTCTCGATCGACTCCAAGATCCAGTTTTTTGCCTACCAACGTGTGCGTGATGCCGTGGCGCAGCACAAAGCCAAGGCCGGTAGCGTGGTGGTGTTGGATGCACAAAGTGGCGAGGTGCTGGCCCTGGCCAACTACCCAAGTTTTGACCCGGCACAGCGGCGCAATCTCACCGGCGCACAGTTGCGCAACCGCGCACTCACCGACACCTTCGAGCCGGGCTCCACCATGAAGCCCTTCATTGCCGCCTTGGCGATCGAAACAGGCCGTGTCAAACCGCACACGGTCATTGCCACCGCACCGGGTCGCATGACGATTACTGGCTTGCCTATCACCGATGCCCATCCCCACGGCGATTTGACGGTGGAAGAGGTGATTCAAAAGTCAAGCAACGTGGGCACGGTGAAGATGGCCATGCAAATGCAGCCGCGTGAAATGCATGAACTCTTCACCGAAGTGGGGCTGGGGCAAAAGCCGCAACTGCATTTCCCAGGTGTGGTGACGGGCCGTGTTCGTCCCTACAAAACCTGGCGACCCATCGAACAGGCGACCATGAGTTATGGCTATGGACTGTCCGCCTCTTTGTTTCAACTGGCCCGTGCTTACACCGTGTTCGCGCACGACGGTGAGTTGATGCCAGTGTCCCTGGTCAAACAAACACAGCCCGTGGCAGGCATGCGTGTGATTTCTCCTGCCACTGCAGCAGCCATGCGCAAAATGCTGCAAATGGCGGCGGGCGAGGGTGGCACCGCGCCCTTGGCGCAAACCATTGGTTATTCCGTGGGTGGGAAAACCGGTACGGCACACAAACAAGAAGGAAAGGGTTACGCCGAGAAAAAATACCGCGCTTGGTTTGTCGGCCTGGCCCCCATCAACAACCCGCGCATCGTCGTGGCGGTGATGGTGGACGAGCCCAGCAACGGTCAGTACTACGGCGGTGTGGTGGCCGCACCGGTGTTCAGCGCCGTCGTGCAGCAAACGCTGCGTACCTTGAATGTACCGCCCGACATTGAGGTGCGCCCGCACATTGTGACCCGCCAATTGCCTGCGGTGGAGGAGAGTTTCTGATGGAACTCACGTCCTTGTCCACGGTGGAGCAAGCACTGGTTTGGCTGCGAGAACGTGGCGTACAACAACTGTGTTCGGACAGTCGCCGCGCGACCCCGGGTTGTGCCTTCATCGCCTGGCCGGGGTATGCCAGCGATGGACGGCGTTTTGTCGATGCCGCCTGCGCCGCTGGCGCGCAGGCTTGTGTGGTGGAGGCCGACGGGGCCAAGGCGTTTCGTTTTGCCAATGCCAGCAAAGTAGCCACCTTGAGCGGCCTCAAACAAGCCACGGGTGTGCTCGCGTCCCTGTTCAACCAGCAGCCCAGCAGCCGACTCAAGATGGTGGCTTCTACCGGCACCAACGGCAAAACGTCGACCGCCTGGTGGATGGCGCAAGCCCTCACCGCCTTGGGCCAGCGCAGTGGCGTGGTGGGCACCTTGGGCGTGGGTGAGCCCTCCGCAGTCGGTTCCACCAAGACCTTGATCCCCACGGGATTGACCACGCCTGACCCAGTCACGTTACAAGCCACTTTGCAAAGTTTTGTGCAGCAAGGTTTTGCTGCCTGTGCGCTGGAGGCCTCGTCCATCGGTCTCGCCGAACACCGCCTCAGTGGCACCCACATTGACGTGGCCCTGTTCACCAACTTCACCCAAGACCACCTGGACTACCACGGCAGCATGGAGGCCTATTGGCAAGCCAAAGCAGCGCTCTTTGCCTGGCCCGATTTGCGCGCGGCGGTGGTGAATGTGGATGATGCACAAGGCGCACTGCTGGCGCAAAAACTGCGTGGCAAGCTGCTCGACTTGTGGACTTACTCCACCAGCGGCGCGGCACGCTTGTCCGCCAGCCAAGTCGTCAACAGCGAGAGTGGTTTGCAATTCGTGCTCACGGAAGGCGAACACCAGCATCGTGTTCAGACCGGTTTGATCGGCGACTACAACGTGGCGAATTTGTTGGCCGTGATCGGCGGACTGCGCGCCTTGCACGTACCGCTGGCCGATGCGGCTTCTGTATGCGCCGGTCTAACCCCCGTGCCGGGTCGCATGCAGCGTGTGGTGCCTGAGGGTAAAGCGCCTGCACCCGACGTGGTCGTGGACTACGCTCACACCCCCGATGCGCTGGAAAAAGTGCTGCGCGCCTTGGCCCCGAGAGCGGCCGCACGCCAGGGTCAGTTGTGGTGCGTGTTTGGCTGCGGTGGCAACCGCGACGCCAGCAAACGCCCGGTGATGGCGGCCGTGGCCGAGCAACATGCCCAGCACGTGGTGCTCACCAGCGACAACCCACGTGATGAATCGCCAGCAGCCATCTTGGCGCAAGTCGCCGCCGGGCTTTCATCGCCCAACCGTGCCGTGCAAATCGAAGACCGCGCGCGCGCCATTGCCTACGCCATTGCGCAAGCCAAAACGCAAGACGTGGTCTTACTCGCAGGCAAGGGGCACGAAGACAGCCAAGAAATTCAAGGCCGCAAATGGCCTTTTTCCGACAGCGCTCAAGCCCAGCAGGCCTTGGCGGCACGCACGGCAGCACAGGTGCGCACATGATGACCCTGGCTCAAGTCCACGCCATGCTGCGCGCCCGTTTGCCAGTCGAGCAGACTTGCATGTTGGTGGGTGACCCCTCCACGGTGGTGCAACGGGTTCACTCCGACACCCGCAGCCTGCAAGCCGGTGATTTGTTTGTGGCTTTGAAGGGTGAGCGTTTTGACGCCCATAGTTTCTTACCGCAAGCTTTTTCCAGCGGTGCGGTGGCCGCTGTTGTTGAACAGAGCGCCGAGCAGCGCTTGAGCGCAACCCAACCCGGCGTGTTGGTGGCCGACACGCGAGTGGCCTTGGCCCAGCTCGCTGCCGCCTGGCGAGCGCGCTTCAACTTGCCCCTGGTTGCGGTCACCGGCAGCAACGGCAAAACCACCGTCACACAAATGATTGCGTCCATCCTGCGTGCTTGGGTGGGTGAAGGCGCGTTTTCCACACTGGGTAACTTCAACAACGACATTGGCGTACCGCTGACCTTGCTGCGTCTGCGCGAGCAGCACCGCGCCGCCGTGGTCGAGTTGGGCATGAACCATCCAGGCGAAATCGCGGGGTTGGCCGCCTTGGCTGCGCCCACAGTGGCCTTGGTCAACAACGCCCAGCGTGAACACCAAGAGTTCATGGCGACGGTGGAAGCGGTGGCGCTCGAGAACGGCGCGGTGATCGAGGCCTTGCCCACGAGCGGCGTCGCGGTGTTCCCGGCAGACGATGAGTTCACGCCGCTGTGGAAGCGTTTGAGCGGCACACGCCGCACCTTGACCTTTGGTTTGAGCGACGCAGCCGACGTGTGCGGCCAAGCGCATTGGGTGGCGGCTGCCAGTGGGTCTGCACATTGGTCGGTTGCCCTACAAACCCCACAAGGCCAGGCCAGCATGCGTTTGACCGTGGCCGGTTTGCACAACGTGAAGAACGCTTTGGCCGCAGCCGCCTGCGCCTTGGCCGCTGGTTGCCCATTGGCCGCTGTGGCTCAGGGGTTGGAGGCATTCGCCCCGGTGAAGGGTCGCTCTCAGCTCAAGTCTTTTGTACGTGCGGGGCGCAGCGTGACCTTGGTAGACGACAGCTACAACGCCAACCCCGACTCAGTTCGTGCCGCCATTGACGTGCTGGCCGCTTTGCCTGGCCCCCGTTGGTTGGTACTGGGCGACATGGGCGAGGTGGGCGACCACGGCCCGGCCTTTCACCGCGAGGTGGGTGCTTATGCGCGTCAGCAGGGCATCGAAGCATTGTGGACGGCGGGCTCGGCCTGTATTGAATCGGCCAGGGCCTTCAGCGGCGCGCGGCATTTCGACACCGTGGCTGAATTACTCGCCGCCTTGTCCCAAGCACCCAGCAGCAGTTCGGTGGTGGTCAAGGGCTCGCGCTTCATGAAGATGGAACAGGTGGTGGACGCCTTGATGCAAAGAGAACAAAACAACAACGGAGAAGTCCATGCTGCCTAGCCTGGCCGAGTGGTTGCAAGCCATGAACCCGGACTGGGGTTTCATGCGCGTGTTTCAGTACCTCACCTTTCGTGCCGTCATGGCGGCCATGACGGCGCTGTTGATCGGCTTGGCTTTAGGCCCCTGGGTGATACGCCGTCTGGCGGCGCTGAAGATAGGCCAGCCCGTGCGCGACTACGGCGTTCAAAGTCACTTGGTGAAAAGCGGCACACCCACCATGGGTGGTGTGCTGATTTTGTTGTCCATTGCCTTGAGCACCTTGTTGTGGTTTGACTGGACCAACCGTTTCGTGTGGATCGTCATGCTGGTCACCTTCGGCTTTGGGGCCATCGGCTGGGTGGACGACTGGCGCAAGGTGGTTCAGAAAAACCCCGAAGGCATGGCATCAAAGGAGAAGTATTTTTGGCAGTCGCTCATCGGCCTGGTTGCCGCGTTTTACTTGGCCTTCAGTGTTTCGGAAACTTCCAACACCCGTGTGGCCGAGTTGTTTTTCCAGTGGGTCGCCAGCGGCTTCACCTTGCCTTTGCCCAACAAGGCCGACTTGATCGTGCCCTTCTTTAAGACCGTGAGTTACCCGCTGGGTGTGGCCGGTTTCATCATCCTGACTTACCTCGTCATCGTGGGCGCGAGCAATGCGGTGAACCTCACCGATGGGCTGGACGGCCTGGCCATCATGCCCGTGGTCATGGTGGGCTCGGCCCTGGGGGTGTTCGCTTACGTCACCGGCAATGCAGTGTTTAGCAAATACCTCTTCATTCCCCACATTCCAGGTGCGGGCGAGTTGATGGTGTTTTGCGCCGCCATGGCCGGGGCCGGATTGGCCTTCTTGTGGTTCAACGCCCACCCGGCCCAAGTGTTCATGGGTGACGTGGGTGCCTTGGCTTTGGGCGGCGCACTGGGAACCATTGCTGTCATCACACGCCAAGAAATTCTGCTGGCCATCATGGGCGGCATTTTTGTGGTGGAAGCCCTGTCGGTGATGCTGCAGGTGACCTACTTCAAATACACCAAAAAACGCTACGGCCAAGGCCGACGCATTTTGAAGATGGCGCCGCTGCACCACCACTTTGAAAAATCAGGTTGGAAAGAAACCCAGGTGGTGGTGCGGTTTTGGATCATCACCATGCTGCTGTGCCTGGTGGGTTTGGCGAGTTTGAAGTTGCGGTGAGATTGGTTTTGACGTGGTTTTGAAGCACACATGAAATTCTTGAACGGCATCACGGTTTTGGTTCTGGGCTTGGGCGAGTCCGGCTTGGCCATGGCCCGTTGGTGCGCGCGCTGTGGGGCGAATGTGGCCGTGTGGGATTCGCGTGAGTCACCACCTCAAGCGGGGGCTTTGCGTGAGCATGTGCCTGCGGCCACCTTGTTCACCGGTGAGTTGACCGGCACGGCATTTGAAGGCGTGCAACTCATACTCAAAAGCCCCGGCCTGGCTCCACACGATGAGCGCATCGCCGCGCCCTTGGCAACGGCCTTGGAGTCGGGCGTCTTGTTGCAAGGCGAATTGGAACTCTTTGCCCATGCCTTGGCTGACCTCAAGCAAGAGCGCGGCTACGCACCCAAGGTCATCGCCATCACCGGCACCAATGGCAAAACCACCACGGCGTCGATGACGGCCATGCTGGTGGAACGCGCCGACAAACGTGTGGCACTGGCGGGCAATATCGGGCCGACTATGTTGCAGACGCTGGCGGATGCGCTGGAGTTGGAGCCTTTGCCAAAGGCTGCGAGCATCCCTCACCCCAACCCTCTCCCAGAGGGAGAGGGGGCCAGAGAGGTTGAAGATCAAGACGCTGATGGCGAATCAAGAGAATTACCCCCTCTCCCTCTGGGAGAGGGTTGGGGTGAGGGCGACGAAGGGGCACAACGCACCGACTCTAACGACGATGACACCCCGATCAACATCGACGGCCAACTCCCCCCGGGCCTCGTCCCGCCGCCGCCCCCCGGCCCGGTGTTTGAACACCTGCCCGAAGTCTGGGTGCTGGAACTCTCTAGCTTTCAATTGCATGAAGCCAAAGGCTTTGAGCCCAGCAGCGCTACCGTGCTCAACCTCACCCAAGACCATCTGGACTGGCACGGCGACATGACGGCTTATGCGCAAGCCAAGGCGCGTGTGTTTGGGCAGCAAGCCGTCATGGTCATCAACCGCGACGACCCGTTGGTGGAAAAGATGGTGCCTCAAGCACCTGCACCCCAAGGCAAAGGTAAGGCTCCAAAACCTCTCAAATGGACACCACGCCAGGTGGTGCGTTTTGGTTTGAATGCACCCACTCACCCCGGTGACTTTGGTTTGCTGGTGGAGAACGGTATGGCCTGGCTGGTGCGCGCGATGGAGGCGGACGAAACCATCAAACCCAAACGCGGTGCGGTACTGGAAGAAGAAATCATCATCCAGCGCCTCATGCCAGCCGATGCGCTGCGTGTGCGTGGCCGCCACAACGCGGCGAACGCCTTGGCGGCTTTGGCTTTGGCGACGGCAGTGGGGTGCCCCTTGGCCCCCATGCTGCATGGCCTGCGCGAATACAGCGGCGAACCGCACCGCGTGGAGCATGTTGCGACGGTTGATGGGGTGGACGCCTTTGACGACAGCAAAGGCACCAATGTGGGCGCGACCGTCGCGGCCATCGAAGGCTTGGGCGCAGACCGCACACCCGCCAAACTCGTGGTCATTCTGGGGGGCGACGGCAAAGGCCAAGACTTCAGCCCCTTGCTCGCCCCCTTGCAGCGCCACGCCCGTGCCGTAGCCACCATAGGCCGCGATGCGCAGGCCATTGAAGGTGCGCTGGTGAGCGCGCCCTTCACCGTGCAAAGGCACAGCAGTTTGGAAGCCGCCACCGCCTGGGCTTTTGAACAAGCCCGCAGCGGTGATGCCGTTTTACTCAGCCCGGCCTGTGCCAGTTTGGATATGTTCAAAAACTACGCCCACCGCGCCGAGGTGTTCGTGAATGCGGTGCAAGCGCGTGCCATCGAAAGGGGGCAAGCGTGAGCGGCAACAACGTTAGCGCTTCCAAACCCAGCTTCTTTGGTGGCTTGGCCGCCTGGTGGCGCAGCAGCACCACCGCGGGCAGCGCCCAGGTGCCCATCCGTGATTGGGTGAGCGTGGGCCAGAGCAAGCCCACCCGCATTTCGGGCTTCGACCAAGTGCTGGTGTGTTTGGTGGTGGCTTTGTTGGCCTTGGGGCTCGTCATGGTCTACAGCGCCTCGGTGGCTTTGCCCGATAACCCCAAGTTCGCCCGCTACCAGCCCACGCACTTCTTGTCGCGCCATGTCTTGTCTATCGTGATTGCCATCTTGGCTGCTCTGGTGGTGGTGCAAATTCCCGTGGCGGTGTGGGAGCGTTTTGCGCCATGGTTGTTTGCTTTTTCTTTGTTGCTGATGGTGTTGGTGCTCATTCCCGCCATCGGCAAAGGCGTGAACGGTGCGCGCCGCTGGATCCCCATCGGCGTGATGAACTTTCAACCCTCAGAGCTCGCCAAACTCGCCATGGCACTGTATGCAGCGGGGTACATGGTGCGCAAGATGGAAGTGAAAGAGGACTTCCTTCAAGCTGTATTGCCCATGGCCGCCTCAGTGGCGGTGGTGGGCTTGCTCTTGCTGGCGCAGCCCGACATGGGGGCCTTCTTGGTGATTGCCACCATCGCCATGGGCATTTTGTTCTTGGGCGGTGTGAACGGCCGCATGTTCTTCCTCATCTCGGCGGTGCTGGTGGGGGCTTTTGTATTGATGATTACCTTGAGTGATTGGCGGCGTGAACGCATCTTTGCCTACCTCAACCCTTGGGACGAAAAATACACCTTGGGTAAAGCCTATCAACTCTCGCACTCCTTGATTGCCTTTGGCCGTGGCGAGCTTTTCGGCCAGGGCCTGGGCGGCAGTGTTGAAAAGCTCCACTATCTGCCGGAAGCTCACACCGACTTTTTACTGGCGGTCATCGGCGAAGAACTTGGTTTCGTCGGCGTGGCTGCGGTGGTGCTCGCCTTTTTCTTGCTCGCCCGCCGCGTTTTCGTCATAGGCCGCCAAGCCATCGCACTGGACCGCGTGTTCGCCGGTTTGTTCGCCCAGGGCGTGGGTGTGTGGATGGGCGGCCAAGCCTTCATCAATATGGGCGTGAACTTGGGCGTCTTGCCTACCAAAGGCTTGACCCTGCCTTTGATGAGTTTCGGCGGCTCGGCCATCATGATGAATATGGTGGCCTTGGCGATTGTTCTGCGGATAGATATTGAGAATCGAGCCCTCATGCGCGGAGGCCGCGCATGAACGGCTTGCGCAGCATGCTGTCAGCGCGCAGCGCTGGGGTTCGATTCCGGCGCAGGCTCACATCGCCTAGCGATGTGAAGCGCACGAAGTGCGCGTGCCGAAGCCAGAACAGAGCCCTCATGCGCGGAGGCCACGCATGAACGCCTCCAAACACCTGCTCATCATGGCCGCAGGCACAGGCGGCCACATCATTCCCGGCCTGGCCGTGGCGCAGGAAATGCAAAGCCGTGGCTGGACGGTCAGTTGGCTCGGCACCTCGCACGGCATGGAGAACAAATTGGTGCCACCCACGCATATCCTGCTCGACACCATCAGCTTCAGTGGCCTGCGTGGCAAAGGTCTGCTGCACACCATGACGGGCGGTCTGCGTTTGCTCATGGCGTTTTGGCATTGTTTTCAGATCATCCGCCGAAGAACACCCAATGCGGTGCTGGGCATGGGTGGTTATGTGTGTTTCCCCGGCGGTTTGATGGCCTCACTGTTGAACAAGCCATTGATGCTGGTCAATGCGGACGCGGCCTTGCTCATGAGCAATAAAAGCCTGCTGCCCGTGGCCGACAGGGTGGCGTTTGGGTTCGATGGCCCAGCCGCGAGCAAGGTGAAACAAGGCGTCGTCACAGGCAACCCCGTGCGTGCTGAGATTGAGAACCTATCCGCACCCGCAGAGCGGTTTGAAGGCCGCACGGGCCCCTTGCGCGTGTTGGTGGTGGGCGGCAGTTTGGGTGCTCAGGCTTTGAACAACGCCGTGCCTGCGGCGCTGTCTTTGTTGGCAACAACTGAACGCCCTCAAGTCACACACCAAACCGGCGCGGCGAACTTTGACAGCGTGCAAGCAACTTATGCGAGCAGCCAAGTGCAGGCGCAAGTGCTGCCCTTCATCGACAACATGGCGCAGCAGTTGGCTGCTTGCGATGTGATCGTCTGCCGCGCCGGGGCCATCACCATGAGTGAGTTGTGTGCTGCCGGGGTGGCCAGTGTGCTGGTGCCTTTGGTGGTGAGCACCACCAGCCATCAACGTGACAACGCACAGTGGTTGGCTGCGCAAGGTGCGGGGATTCATCTGCCGCAGACCGAGTTAACACCCCAACGCTTGGCCGACTTGTTGAAGACGTTGACCCGAGAAACCTTGTTAACCATGGCCACCAAAGCGCGTGCCTTGGCCCAACCCAAAGCGGCTGCGCGTGTGGCCGATGAATTAGAAAGATTGGTGGCTGCATGAAGCGAGGGTTTGTTTTTGTTGCCGTAGCGCCCTCACCCCTGCCCTCTCCCAGAGGGAGAGGGAGAAATTCAAGTGCGCGCTACAGCCATTACCCCCTCTCCCTCTGGGAGAGGGTTGGGGTGAGGGCTGCCACATGAAGCATGCAGTCAAGCACATTCACTTCGTCGGGGTGGGCGGCGCCGGCATGAGCGGCATCGCCGAAATCTTGCACAACCTGGGTTATGTGGTGTCGGGTTCAGACCAGAACGACAGCAGCACCTTGAAGCGCCTGAAATCCATCGGCATCCGCATTCACTTGGGGCACGATGCCAACCATGTGCAAGGTGCAGAAGCGGTGGTGACTTCCACCGCCGTGCAAGCCAACAACCCCGAGGTCTTGTCCGCTCGCGCCAAACGCATACCCGTGGTGCCACGCGCCGTGATGCTGGCCGAGTTGATGCGCCTGAAACAAGGCATTGCCATTGCCGGCACCCACGGCAAAACCACCACCACGAGTTTGGTCACCAGTGTGCTTGCCGAGGCGGGCGTGGACCCCACCTTTGTGATTGGCGGGCGCTTGAACGCTGCGGGTGCCAACTCGCGTTTGGGCTCGGGTGACTACATCGTGGTGGAGGCCGACGAGTCCGATGCGTCCTTCTTGAACTTGTTGCCCGTGATGGCGGTCGTCACCAATATCGACGCCGACCACATGGACACCTATGGCCACGACTTTGCGCGGCTGAAGTCGGCCTTCGTGGATTTCATCCACCGCATGCCCTTCTACGGCGCGGCGGTGTTGTGTGTGGACGACCCTGGTGTGCGCTCCATCATGCCCATGATTTCGCGGCCGGCCATCACCTATGGGTTTGGTGCAGACGCGATGGTGCGTGCGGTGAATGTGCGTGCCGATGGCGGGCAAATGCATTTCACCGTGCAGCGGCGCAACGGCGCTGTCATGCCCGAATTGCATGTCACCCTGAACCTGCCGGGCGAACACAATGTGCTCAACGCCTTGGCCGCCATTGCGGTGGCGACTGAATTGGAGTTGGCTGATGCCCCGATCGTGAAAGGGCTGGCTGAATTCAACGGCGTGGGTCGCCGCTTCCAGCGCTACGGCGATTGGCCTGTGTCTCGTTCACAGCAAGAGGTGGGCGTGTTCACCTTGATTGATGACTACGGCCACCACCCGGTGGAAATGGCCGCCACCTTGGCCGCAGCGCGTGGCGCTTTCCCTGGCCGCCGTTTGGTGCTGGCCTTCCAGCCCCACCGCTACACCCGCACCCGCGATTGTTTTGAAGACTTTGTGAAAGTCATCGGCACGGCAGATGCGGTGCTGCTGTCCGAAGTCTATGCCGCAGGCGAGGCCCCCATCGTGGCGGCGGATGGCCGCTCGCTGGCGCGTGCTTTGCGTGTGGCGGGCAAGGTGGATCCGGTGTTTGTCGACGACATTGCCGACATGCCGCAAACCATTCTTGAACAGGTGCGCGCCGGTGACGTGGTCATTGCCATGGGGGCAGGCACCATAGGCGCAGTGCCGGGCCAGGTGGTGGATTTGCTCAAGGAGGTCGCATGAGCACCCCCAGATCCGTCGCTTCGCGTCAGGCCCCCAGGGGCTCGAAAGGGCCCCTTCGTGGCCCTGGGGGTCAAGAGAACTTGGGAACGGCCCTGCGTTCTCTTGAGAGCGCAAACCATGCTTTTGGCAAGGTCGCCGTGCTGATGGGCGGCAGTTCCGCCGAGCGTGAGGTGTCCTTGATGTCGGGCGCTGGTGTGCTCGCGGCATTGCAGTCGCAAGGGGTGGATGCGCACGGTTTCGACCCCGCCGTGCGCGGCCTGCATGAACTCCAAACCGAAGGTTTTGCCCGCTGCTTCATCGCCCTGCATGGTCGCCATGGTGAAGATGGCACGGTACAAGGCGCGCTCGAGTTGCTGGGCATTCCCTACACCGGCTCGGGTGTGCTGGCTTCGGCCATTGCCATGGACAAGGTCATGACCAAACGTGTTTGGCTGACCGAAGGTCTACCCACGCCACGCCATGTGTGGCTGGCACCCGGAAAACAAAACGCTGAACACACCCGCGTGGTGCCCGACGAGTTGGGCCTGCCCCTCATCGTGAAGCCGCCGCGCGAAGGCTCGTCCATTGGTGTGAGCAAGGTGCGTGGATATTCAGACATGCAAAGCGCAGTGCAACTCGCCGCGCAGTACGACGCCGATGTGTTGTGTGAAGAGTTCATCGACGGGGAAGAAGTCACCTGCGCAGTGATCGGCAGCGGCGACGGGAGTGTGGGAACGGCGCAGCATGGTGGGTGGTGGTGGGTGGACATCAGACTTTTGGAGAACCGTCCAGCGTTGCCAGCGACAGCACTTGCACGCAAAGTTGTTCGTAGCTCAAACCGGCGGCGCGGGCCGACATGGGCACCAGGGAGTGCGAGGTCA
>JBJTHI010000240.1:0-45555 GCA_046094425.1 Burkholderiales bacterium
TGAGTTCTTGAATTCGGCTTATCCTGAACATGTTGCGGGCTTGGTTGTTGAGTTGGCACTCGGGGATATATCCCTTTCAGCCAATGCCTGCAACAACTTCCTCCACTTGCTCAACTTTTTTCCCGGACAGCAGTGCGCGCAGGCGGGAATCCAGTCGGTGTTTGAAGGCGATTCGGTAGGGGCATTGGTTGCCACTGCCTGGATTCCCGCCCGCGCGGGAATGACGTGTTGGTGGCGATGCGATCAATGCCCGCGCACATGCACCATCGGGTCAATCAACTCGCCACGCAGCAGGTAAAACGGCGATCGCCAGTACAGCATGATGTCGTGGAAAGGGTCGGTGATGATTTTGCTGGCCCACACCAAACCAGTGGCCAAACTTTGTTGCACCCACAACTGCAAGACGCGGAACAACAAACCCGTGACGCCCAGGGCCAACCAGGCCATGCCCACGTCGTGGATGAAGCCGTTGAAGTCAAGGGCGGGCTCAATCAGACCAAACAAAGAAGGGGAGAGCCACAACACCAAAGGAATCAACACCCACACCGCCATCAACACCACTTTGCGGCGAATGTTGTAGCCCACTTTGATTTCTTCTTTGTACTCGTCGGTGGCTTGGTTCACTTCGTCGTAACCACGGGGCTCGAAGAAAAAGTGCCCGGCTTGGCGGCTGGTCATGGACACACACCAAGCTAGCACGGCCGCCATGGCGGGGTCAATGAACAACAGGCCATAAGCAATCACAAAACTCACGGCGCTCACCAAATGCAGGCTCTGGTTGATGCGGCTGTGGTGGTAGTAGCGGTGGTCGTCCCAGCGCTGCACGGCTAACTCGTTGAAGTAAGCTTTCACGACGATCCTCGGTATTGACCCAGCCCGCTGTACCTTCTTTGGGGCTGTATGTCGGTATGGTGACGTGCTCAGATGAAGCTGCCGTGACGTTTGTATGACGCAGGCGTGTCAAACACTGGTTTGTCGCGTTGTCACCAATTTGTCGTGCATGCAAGGCACCATCACGGGCATGGATACGTCTGCAACGCCCGGCATCATGGTGGACAACTACCCGGCGGTGCATCGGTCGCTGCGTATTGCGGTGGTCACTGAAACCTACCCGCCTGAAGTCAATGGTGTGGCGATGACGATCGCCAAGGTGGTGGAAGGCCTGCACCACCGCAACCATGACGTGCAGTTGATCCGCCCCCGGCAAGACAAACAAGAGTCTGGTGACCGCAGCGTGCGTTTCCACGAGGTGTTGATGCGCGGCCTGCCCATTCCGCGTTACCCGAATTTGCGCATGGGGGTGCCATCTAAAAAAGCGCTGGTGCAACTGTGGGCGTTGCATCGGCCCGATGTGGTTCACATTGCCACCGAGGGGCCGCTGGGTTGGTCGGCACTGCAAGCGGCCCATCACTTGAAGCTGCCCATCAGCTCAGACTTTCGCACCAACTTTCATGCCTACAGCCAGCACTACGGCATAGGCTGGTTGCGCAAGCCCATCATGGCCTATTTGCGCAAATTCCATAACCGCACCCTGTGCACCATGGTGCCCACTGAAGCGCTCAAACGCGACCTGGAGGCCTGCGGCTTGCGCCACCTGGTGGTGGTGGCGCGTGGTGTGGACACCCGCCAGTTCAACCCCGCAAGGCGCAGCGAAGCCTTGCGTGCCTCTTGGGGTGTAGCGCCCCAAGACCTGGTGCTGGCTTGCGTGGGCCGCCTGGCCCCAGAAAAAAACTTGGACACCGTGGCCGCTGCGTTTGACGCCGTATTGGCCCGCGAGCCCCGCGCCCGGCTGCTGCTGGTGGGCGACGGCCCCCTACGCGCCACCTTGCAAGCGCGTTACCCCAATGCCATCTTCGCGGGGCAGCGCAGTGGTGACGACTTGGCGGCCCACTACGCATCGGCTGATTTGTTCTTGTTTGCAAGCGTCACCGAAACCTTCGGCAACGTCACCACCGAAGCCATGGCGAGCGGCCTGCCCGTGGTGGCTTACAACTACGCCGCCGCCGCTCAACTGATTCAGCCAGGCGAGAACGGCGTGCTGGTGCCTTTCGCCGAACAAGCCACCTTCGTGCAGGCCGCTTTGGCCTTGGCGCAGAACCCGGCGCAGCGTTTGTCCATGGCGGCTGCCGCTAGGCACACCGCCAGCCAGTGGGACTGGGACCGCATCGTGGCGCGTTTTGAAGGTGTTTTACAAACCGTGATCCGCCAGGCGGACTCGCAACCGGGCGTGGCCTTCCCCGCTGAAATTCAACCGCGCACCTGAAACACTCAAGCGTGCGGTGACGCGAGCGAAGCATGCTCGCGCAAAGCCCTGCGCCGCTCACGCGCCGCCAGCAGCGCCATCGCCAGGGCGATGCCCAAGCCAAAAAAGCTAATGAAGCTGACCACCGAGACCTGGGCATGGATCATCAGCGCATACAGCGCCAGCATGACGAGCACGCTGGCGTTTTCATTGAAGCCCTGCACGGCGATGGAACGACCCGCCGTGAGCAACTGGTAGCCCCGGTGCTGCAACAAGGCGTTCAGTGGCACCACGAGCAAACCACCCGTTGCGCCCACCAACACCAAGAGCGGCAAGGCCACCATGAGGCTGCGGCTGATGGCCACCGCCACAATCAAACCACCGAGCAACACGCCCAGCCCCACCATACGCCGCGCCTGGTGCAGCGGCACCCAGCGCCCCGCAGCGGTGGCGCCCAACACCACCCCCACTGCCACCGCCGCTTGTAAGTAGGCAGCTTGATCCAGCGGTAAATCGAGTACATCAGCCGCCCAGCGCAAGACGGCAAATTGCAAGGTGGCCCCCAGGCCCCAGAACAGCGTCGTCACCGCCAGAGAAAGACCACCGTCCGAGTCCGCCCACAGCTTGCGGTTAGCTTGCCAGAACTCGCGCACCAACACCCAGGGGTGACGACGGCTTTGGGGGTAAGTCGCGCCGCTGTCTGGCACCCCCAGGTTGAGCACACCCGCCAGGGCATACACACCGAGCAATGCGATTAAAGACGCGCTGTAAACACTGTTCAACCAACCCAAGGCATTGCCAAAAAAACCAAGCTGCGCCAGCCACCAAGGGCTGACGAGCAAGCCGCCCAGCACCGCGCCCAACAGCACCGCCCCAACCACCGACACCTCGAACCACGCATTGGCTGCCACCAATTGCGCGGGCTGAACCCATTCCGTCACCAAACCATATTTGGCCGGTGCATAAATCGCCGCCGCCAAACCCACCACCGCAAACGCCAGGGCCGGATGCCAGCCCAGCAACAGCCCCGCCACGCCCACCGCCTTGAGCCCATTCATAGAGGCCATGAGGCGGGCCTTGGGAATGGCATCCGCTATCGGCCCCACAAAGGGCGCGAGCACCACATACGACACGGTGAAACCAAACTTCAAGAGCGGTGCCCACCAGGCAGGCAGGTTTTGCTCCATCAGCAAAGCAATGGTGACAATGAGCACGGCGTTGTCAGCCAGCGCGGAGAAAAATTGCGCTGCAATCAACAGACCGAGTCGAGACGGCAAGCGCCGACTGATTGACGCGCCAGATTCAAGAGGCATGAGGGAGCCGATGTTGGCGATGCCTCGAATGGTGACAGTTTTGCATGACGGCGCTGTGAAAACTGCGCCACGGTGGCTTTCAGTCCTTCCACCCACCCCAATTCACGCTCGCAGGCGAGGGCTCCCAAGGCGACACCGGGTAGCGCGCCAAATCGGGGTACAGGCGACTCCACAGCACGGCCACCAGTGCCAGGCAACCCACCCCCAACAGCACGGGATTCCACAGGTGCGCCCAAGTGGCGTGCACGTAAATCATCAAGATGGGGTTGGCACCCGCCGGTGGGTGCACGGTGCGGGTCACTAACATGAAGCACAAGGCCAATGATGTGGCCAGGGCATAAACCGGCAATGCATCACCGAAAGCCTGGAAACACGCGATCCCGATCAAGGCACCCCCCAAATGTCCGCCAAACAGGGCGCGAGGCTGCGCGGCGGGAGCCCGCGTCAGTCCGAAGAGAAAGATGGTGGAGCCGCCCAATGACGCGAGCAGAAAATCGCTGTGCAGTGGGCCGACCACCCACAAGGCCACGCTGATGCCGACAGCGGCACCCAAGACGCACCAAGCCAAACGGCACATGGGACGTTGGAGCCAGACACGACCCAGCAGGGGATGGGGCGCTTTGTTCACGGCTGGGCTCTTTCTGCGGTGAGCGATCCCAAGATGCTGTCGCTGTCCTGCCCCAGTGTTGGTGCCAAACGGGTGATGGCACCGGGCGTGAGGCTGAGTTTGGGCACGATGCCGGGCACGTCGAGTTGCAAACCGTCGGCGGTGGTGATGCTTTGAATCATGCCGCGTGCGCGGTAATGCGGGTCTTGGGCTATGTCTTGCGCGGTGTAGATGCGACCTGCGGGCACCTGGGCCGCTTCCAAGGTGGTGAGCACATCTGCCACGCTGCGGGTTTGTGTCCACTCCCCGATGGCGGCGTCAATTTCTGCCACGCGGGCGACACGGCCTGCGTTGCCCGCGAGTTGCGGGTCTAGCCCCAAATCGTCGCGCCCCATCGCATGCATCAAACGCTTGAAGATGGAATCGCCATTGCCCGCCACCAGCACCCAACCATCGACACAAGGGTAGGCATTACTGGGCGCAATGCCGGGCAATGCACCGCCCGCCGGTTGACGCACGGCACCGAAAGCGCTGTACTCGGGCAACAGGCTTTCCATGCAGTTGAACACGGCTTCGTACAGGGCCACATCCACCACCTGGCCGCGTCCTTTCGGGGCTTGTTCACTCACGCTTTGATGGCGGTGCTGCAAGGCCATCAAGATACCGATCACGCCGTGCAACGAAGCCAGCGTATCGCCCAAACTCACCCCCATGCGCACCGGCACGCGGCCCGGTTCGGCGGTGAGGTGGCGCAGGCCACTCATCGCTTCAGCGACAGCAGCAAAACCCGGGCGATCTTTGTAGGGGCCGGTTTGGCCGTAGCCACTGATGCGGCACATGATCAACCCCGGGTTGCTGGCGCTCAGTTGCTCGTATCCCATCTGCCAAGCCTCCATCACACCGGGCTTGAAGTTTTCGATGAGGATGTCGGCCTCTTGAATGAGGGCGCGCACGGTGTCGCGTGCCGCCGGGTCTTTCAAATCCAGCGCCACGCTGTGTTTGTTGCGCGACTGCACCTGCCACCACACACTGGTGCCGTTGTGTAGCAGCCGCCATTGGCGCAGCGGGTCACCCGTGCCAGGTGGCTCGATCTTGATGACCTCGGCCCCAAAGTCGGCCAAGGTTTTGGCGGCGAAAGGGCCCGCAATGAGCTGGCCCAATTCAATCACTTTCAGTCCCGACAAAGGGCCCATGCACCCACCTCCGATTTCAATTCGATGAACTAGCCCGGATACTTCACCGGGTCGCTCTTCTATACCCCGCAACACCGCATGAATGCTCGCTTTCTTCGCTTCGAGCGCCAAATCCAATTTGTACCGAGCGCTACACGCCCGATTGAGCCGTGCTGCGGCACGCTGGCGGCGTTGCTCCGCCAAAGCCGGAGGCTTTGGCCTTCGACAGGCACAAACAGTCCTCAAGGACTGTTTGTGTCCGGTCTCAGCCTCGCGGGCACGAGCCCGCAGCGTCGTCTCGCCTTGCCAGCGCACCGCATCACGGCGCGATCGGGTGTGTAGCGCTCGGCACACATTGGATTTGGCGCTCGAAGCCGCGAAAGTGAGCATTCATGCGGTGTTGCCGGGCATAGAAGAGCGACCTGGTGAAATATGCGGGCTAGGGTTGAGTAAGAAGCGGTCTACTTAGGCCGACAATCTCCCCATGCCAGCCACCTTGCTCATTGCCGAAGACCAAGCCGACATCCGCGACTTGTTGGTGCTCAACCTCAGTCAAGCGGGCTACCAGATCACCGCTGTGGCCGACGGCAAGGCGGCCTTGACCGAACAAATCCAAACGCCGCGCGATCTGCTGGTGCTGGACTTGATGCTGCCCGGCATGGACGGCTTGGAGGTGTGCAAAGCCCTGCGCGCGCGCGGCAGCAGCGCGCCCATCTTGATGCTCACCGCCAAATCGACGGAACTGGATCGCGTGCTCGGCCTGGAGCTGGGGGCGGACGATTACCTCACCAAGCCTTTCTCTCTGCCCGAACTGCTGGCGCGCGTGAAAGCCCTGCTGCGTCGTGCCGAGTTATTACGAGTGGCGCATGGGCTTGCACAAGAGCAGGCCCACAAGCTGGCAGAGAAAGAGCCTCCGGCACAAAGTGCAGTGGCTGCCATCACCAACGGTGAGTTGCAAATCTTCCCCGTCAAACGCCAGGTGCTGCTCAAAGGCCGGGTGCTGGATTTCACGGCCCTGGAGTTCGACCTGCTCTTGCACTTTGCCAAACACCCCGGCCATGTGTTCTCGCGCGGCCAGTTGTTGGACTCGGTTTGGGGCTACAGCCACGAGGGCTACGAGCACACCGTCACCAGCCACATCAACCGCTTGCGCGCCAAGATTGAAGACGACCCCATGCGCCCAGCCATCATCCTCACGGTGCGCGGGGCGGGCTACAAGATGTGTGAAGTGCAGCAGTGAACGTTCGCAGCAAACTGGCCCTCACCGTGGTCGCCACGGGTTTGCTCACCGCCCTGGGTGTCATCCTCACCGTGGTGCTGGCCTTCGCGCGGTTTGAGCACGAGTCGGCTTACGACCGAGCCAATACTTTTTTGAGCCGTGTGCTGCAAAACTACGACAACATTTTGGAGCTGCAAGAACGCCGCCCCGAAGAATTTGAGGCCTGGCTGCGCAACCTGGTGCTGTTCGAGGCCGATACCCAGCTCTACCTTCTGTCTGCCGACGGCACCGTGCTGGCCAGCACCGGCAGCGCCCAACTGCCCCGGGGATTCAAGGTGGCTCTGGGCCCCGTGAAAGAGGCCGCCGCCAGCGCAGAAGGCGGCACCCGCAGGCCCTATGTCATGGGTGACGACCCCGAGCACATGTCCACGGATGCAGTCATCGCCGCCCGCGCCCTGCGCCGCGCCACCATCCGCCAAACCGAGCCGGTCGCGGGTTACCTTTATTTGGTGTGCCACAAACCACCCTTGCCGCCGGGGCGCTTGCAGGTGTTTCGCTCCAGTTTTGCAGGGCCTGCTTTGGCTGTGGTGTCGCTTGTGGTGCTGCTGACCACCTTACTCGCTTGGTGGGTCACGGCGGCGGTGGTGCGCCCACTACGCCGCTTGAGTGATGACGTGGCCCAAGTGGCGCGAGACGGTTTGGGGGTTGAGGCGAGCCAGGAGCCGCTGCCCACGCTGGGCGAAGCTGCGGCGACGCAAGTCAGGGGCAGGCATGACGAATTCGGCCAACTCAGCCTGGGCTTTGGCCGCATGCTGGCGACGCTGCGTTTGCAGTGGCAAGCGCTGCGGCGGCTCGACCACTTTCGCCGCGAAGGGGTGAGCAACCTGTCGCATGATTTGCGCTCCCCTTTAACCGCCACCGTGGCTTGTCTGGAAACCTTGGAGCAACGCTGGGCCCAGCAGAGCGAGCGCAGCGAAGACCGGCAGTTGGTGGCAGTGGCCTTGCGTAATACGCGCAATGCAGCCCAAATGGTGCGGTCTTTGGGCGACCTGGCCCAACTCGACGAGCCCGAGTTCAAACTGCACACCGAGGTGCTGGACGTGGGCGAGTTGCTCGGCGACATTTGTATGCGTTTCGCCCAGCGCGCGGCCCAGCAGCAAGTGACGCTGGCATTCCAAGAGGCCAACCAAGAAACGCCCGATACACCAGCGCCATTCGCGGCCCTGGACATTGAACTCTTCGAGCGCGCCGTGGCCAATGTGGTGGACAACGCGCTGAAGTTTGCGCCTGCGGGTGCCAGTGTGGTGTTGTCTGCCAAGGTGCTGGCACGCGACCCTTCCCCCGCGCCCCACCCGAATTTCACCGATTGGCAATGGGTGAGAGTCTCCATCAGTGACACCGGCCCGGGCATTGCCGCTGCCGACCTGCCCCACCTCTTCGACCGCTTCTACCAAAGCCGCCACAACGTGGCTCCCGCCAGCAGTTCGGAGGGCAAAGGGCTGGGCCTGGCCATCGTCAAACGCATCGTGGAGTTGCACCAAGGGCATGTGGAGGTGAGCAGCACATTGGGCCAGGGCACGCGGGTGGATTTGTTTGTGCCGTTTGCGGGCACAGTTTGAACTACCGTTGCCCCTGGGTTCCCCCTGATGCACCTCGCACGTGCGTGGCCTACAGTCTCGCCACTCGCTGCCTCGCACTCTAGTGGTGCGCAGGTGCCAAGCGGGGGGCTGAAGGAGACAATCAGCGCAGGTCAGCTACGGGCTGAAGTGACGCGACAGGGCTTAAACAGAGCACCATGTCAAAATGAAGCAGGGCGCTGGCGCTTGTATCAAAAGCGCCAGCGCCTTTTTCTTTGCCCCTGTTTTTTGTCCGATCATGTTGGAACTAAGCGTCCTCGCCCTGGCCTCACTCTTTGCTGGTTTTGTCGATGCCATCGTGGGCGGCGGCGGGTTGGTGCTGCTGCCCGCTTTGTTCAGCGTATTTCCCAACGCCGCGCCAGCCACTTTATTTGGCACGAACAAAGGGGCTGCCGTGTGGGGCACGGCCTGGGCCACGGTGCAGTATTCGCGCCGTGTGGACATGGCCTGGAGTGCACTATTGCCTGCAGCGGTGGCGGCCCTCGTGGGCAGTTTCTGTGGCGCTTGGGCGGTGACTTTGGTCGATGCCAGCCAATTGCGCCGCGCCTTGCCCTTCATCTTGCTCGCGGTGTTGCTCTACACCGTCGCCAAAAAAGACATGGGGCGTCACCATGCCCCGAGTTTGATGGGTCGCACCCAAGCCCTGGTCGCCAGTGGCATTGGTTTGGTGCTGGGTTTTTACGACGGCTTTTTTGGCCCGGGCACGGGCAGCTTTTTTGTGTTTTTGTTTGTGCGGTTGTTGGGTTTTGACTTTTTGAACGCTTCGGCCAGTGCCAAGTTGCTGAACACGGCCACCAATGTGGCAGCCCTGGCCCTGTTCGCCTGGAAGGGCCATGTGTGGTGGCACCTGGCCCTGGTCATGGCGGTGGCCAATGTACTGGGCAGTGTGCTGGGCACGCGGCTGGCCTTGAAACATGGCGCAGGTTTTGTGCGGGCGGTGTTCATCGTCGTGGTGAGTTTGCTGATTCTGAAAACCGGCTACGACGCATTTTTACGATGAGCTTCCAATGGCTCTACCATTGCTGCGTTTTCTTTGACACGCCACCATCATGTCCATAGACCCGCAATTGCGCTCACTCAACATCGACATTCCGGCCCAGCCCGAAGCCCTGGTGCAGTTGTCGGCTTTGCTGGCAGAAGACGAAGTGAACCTGCAAGCGGTCAGCCGCTTGATTGAAACCGATATGGCCCTGGCCTCGTCGGTGCTCAAGGCGGTGAACTCATCCATGTACGGCGTGTCGGGCCGGGTGCAAAGCGTGCACCAGGCCATCACTTACCTGGGCACACGCGAAGTGGCGGCTGTCACGTTCGCCATGGGCCTCAAAGCCGTCTTCCCCCCAGCCCCTGAGTTGGAGCCGGTGTGGGAGCGCGCGGCGGTGCGCGGTTTGCTCATGGGGCGTATCGGCCAAGCGGTGGCGGTCAACCCCTGGGCCTCGCATTCGGCGGGTTTGTTTGAAGAATGTGGCAAGGCGGTGCTGTTCAAACACGACCCCACCGGTTACCGCCAACTGCTGGCTGCGGCGCAAGATGACACCGAACTGCTGGAGCTGGAGATTGAAACCTACGGCGTCAGTCACGACTCTCTCGGAGCCGCCTTGTGCGAGACCTGGGGTCTGGCTCCTGCAGCGGTACACAGCGTGCGCTACCACGTGATGGTCAATGCCACGGGCCAATTGCCCCTGCACGAAGAAAAACGCAGCGTCTGCGCCATCTCTGCGCTGGCGCATGCCTTGATGACCGATCCTGACGGCTTGGATGAGGTGGCCCAAGTGGTGGCGCCCCAAGCTGGTTTGGATCCCACCTTGGTCTTGCGGGGTGCGCGCAAAGTGCAAGCGCAAATTGAGGCAGCGGTGGCGCGGGGAGAGTCGGCATGAAGGACACACGACGCAATTTGCTGCAAGCAGCCCTGAGCGTGGGGCTGCTGCCCTTGGGCTTGCGCCTGGCCCAAGCGCAAAGTGCTGCACCCAACACCCCTTGGAACAAAGCCGCCTTTGAAGCCAAAACGGTGGACGCTGCGCTCAAGGCCTTGGGTTTGCCGCGTGCTGCGGAGAGCAAAGAGGTGGTGATCACCGCTGACGAGTTGTCCGAGAACGGGGCCAAGGTACCGGTGACGTTGTCGTGGACGGCGGTCGGTGTGCGCCGTTTGATTTTGCTGGTGGACAAAAACCCGGCACCGTTGTCGGCCGTGGTCGAATGCAGCGATGGGTTGGAGCCGCGCCTGAGTTGGCCCGTCAAGATTGCTCAGAGCGGCGACTTGCTGGCGCTGGCCGTGCTCGCCGATGGGCGGGTCATCTCTGCGCGCCGCGAAGTGCGCGTCACCCTGGGTGGTTGTGCGGTGGACGACGGCAGTGCGGCGGCCAAACCCAACCCCGCGCCTGAGGCCACCCGCATTCGCGCCCAGGCCAGTGGTGGCGGTGCCGTGGTGCGGGCGCTCTTGGCCCACGAGATGGAGTCAGGTCAGCGCAAAGATGCCAGCGGCAAAACCTTGGCCGCCTGGCATATCACTGAAGTGCAAGCCAGCCACAACGGTCGCACGGTGTGGAGTGCCCAGTGGGGCGGTTCGGTCTCACGCAACCCACTGGTGCAGTTCACCCTGAAAGCTGCCACAGCGGGCGACAGAGTCGGCCTGAGTTGGGTGGACAACCGAGGCGCCAAACGCAGCGATGACGCTGCGGTGACCTGAGTGTGGTGTTGCGATTGGCCTAAGCCGCCGTACGAAACCGCGACAACATCCCCACCAAATTCTGCGCTTCGTTTTTCAGCGTTTCGGTGGCTGCGGTGGCTTGTTCCACCAAGGCGGCGTTTTGCTGGGTGGAGCGGTCCATGTCGGCCACGGCGTCGTTCACCTGCGAGATGCCGCCCGCTTGTTCGCTGGTGGCTTGGGAAATTTCACCCACGGTGTGCGATACCTTTTCAATCGCATTGACGATGCGGGTCATGGTGTCACCGGCGACCTGAACTTTTTTCGCACCCACGCCAATTTGGTCGACTGAAGACTGAATCAAGGTGCGAATTTCTTTGGCCGCATCGGCACTGCGCTGCGCCAGGGTGCGCACCTCGCTGGCCACCACGCTGAAACCACGCCCTTGCTCACCGGCACGGGCTGCTTCCACGGCCGCGTTCAACGCCAAGATATTGGTTTGGAAGGCAATGCTGTCGATCACCCCAATGATTTCGCCAATCTTTTTGGCCTGCGCGTTGATGGCTTCCATGGTGGTGATCACATCGCCTACCACGGTGCCGCCTTCACGGGCCACCTGGGAAGCATCGCGCGCCAGCACATCAGCCTGGCGGGCGTTGTCGGCACTGTTACGGATGGTGGCCGAGAGTTGTTCGATCGAAGCCGCGGTTTGCTCCAAGGACGCAGCCGTGCTTTCGGTGCGTGCTGACAGATCCATCGTTCCAGTGGCAATTTCTGAAGACGACAGGTTCACGGTCTCTGCCGAGCGCCGAATGTCTTGGAAGATGGCGGACAAACCCATAGACACCTCGCCCAAGGCTGACAATACCTGGCCTGTGGCGTCGCTGGAGCAGTTGCTGGGTTGTTGGCTCAAGTCGCCGCCCGCCACAGCGTGGGCCAGGACAGAGGCTTCTGTCAGGGGGCGCACGATGACGCCGGCCATGAACCAAGCTATGGCCACCGTGGCCAGCAAAGCCAAACCGAAAGCACCCAAGATGAGCACTTTGTTGCGCGTGGCCAGTGAACGCCCCGCGGCGACCGAGGCAGTGGAGGCGGCGGTTTCATTGTTCACCAAGGTTGACAACTCATTAGAGAGTTTGCCGTAGGCCTCGTCCATGGTCGTCATGTAAGAGGCCGCGTTGGCCACCATGCCGGTTTTGATGTCGAGGGCGTATTTGGCGTTTTTCTGGTATTTGTCGAACTCGACCGCCGCCGCTGCGAGATGTTTGCCTTGAGCCTCGTCCAAGTTCGCCTCGCCAAGGGCTTTCACCTGTTCGCCGTAGGCTTTGAGGCGCGCCATGATTTTCTTGTCCAGTTCCGCAATCTTTTGTTCTTTATAGCCCGCGCCTTCCCAGGCCAAACTTTGGTTCACCGTTGCGTGAATCGAAGCCAATTCCTCTGAGAGCGCCGCCGCCGCCACGATGCGAGGTACCCGTTCATCCCCCAAGGTGATCAGCGACTCGCTCAGGCGTTCATTGGCGATAAATCCAATCGCTCCCACCATGGCCAAACAAGCGATGGCCAAACCAGGGGCTAGCGCCACCTTGACGGTCACCGATGCATTGCGTATCCAGTTCAACATATTTGTCTCCACACCCGGTTTGAATGAACCGGTGCATCACGATTCAACGCTTACCCATAGCGGCCAACTGCCAGCGCGCCTCTTCGGCTCGCCGCATGCCTGACCCGCAGACGATGAGCCACGATCCTTTATCGGGTTCTGGGGACGAATCTTGAGCCTCATGCCCTTGCTTTGAAGCCAAGAAAAAGCCCGCGAATGCGGGCTAAATAGTTGCAAAGCAGTTTCTTCAGGTCGTTCGCAGGTGGCTGATGGAGGCCATTAAACGCTGTGCCTGCTGTTTCAATGAGGCTGCCACCGACGCGGCGTTCTCCACCATGGCGGCGTTTTGTTGGGTGTTTTTGTCCATCTCCGAGACGGCAGAGTGGATCTGTCCCACCCCACTGGCTTGTTCCGACATGGCCCGAGAGATTTCCTGCACCGTGGTGCTCACCTCTCGAATGCTGGTAACGATGCGGGTCATGGTCAGGCCCGCTGTTTGAACCCGCTGGCCGGCCGTTTGCACTTCCGCCACCGAGCCTGTGATGAGCTCGCGTATTTCCTTGGCCGCATCGGCACTGTTTTGCGCCAAACCACGCACCTCTTGGGCCACCACCGCAAATCCACGCCCATGTTCCCCTGCGCGTGCCGCTTCCACTGCGGCGTTCAAGGCCAGGATATTGGTTTGAAAAGCGATGCTGTCGATCACGCCGATGATCTCGGAAATTTTCTGCGCTTGGGTGTCTATCTTTTGCATGGTTTCGGCCATGGCGGCCGTGGCCTGCCCGCCTTGATCGGCAATTTGGCTGGCCGATTGGGCAAGCAGGCTGGCCTGCGCGGCGTGGTCAGCACTTTGGCGTATGGTGGCGGTTAACTCTTCCAACGAGGCGGCGGTTTCTTCCAAGGCCGAGGCCGTGCTCTCGGTGCGGCGCGACAAGTCCATGCTGGCGGCAGACAAGGTGGTGCTGGAGTCGTCCACCTCTTGGGCTGCAGCGCGTATGTCGCTGACGATGCGGCTGAGTTGCTCCGAGACATCGCCCATGGCGCGCAGCACCTGGCCGGTGGCATCCGTTGAAGGGGCGACCGGACGCACGGTGAAGTCACCACTGCCCATGGCCTTGGCCAAACGCACCGCTTGTTTGAGCGGTGAGACGATCAAGCGTGAACCCAACCACGCCAAGCTCAAAGCCAAAACTGCGGCAAGTGCAACACTCAGCGCAATCAGACGGGTGTTGTTGCTGGCCAAAGCCCGCCCTTGTTCGACCAAGGTGTTGGACAAGCTGCTTTCCAGCTCGCGCAACTGCATCAATGTTTGGCTGAGTTTGGCGTAGTGGCCGTCGATCACCGTCATGAACGACGCTGCGTTGCCCAGCATGCCGGTTTTGATGTCCAGCGCATCGACCGAGGTTTTGCGGTATTTCGCAAACTCTTGCTGCATGGTCTGAAGCAATTCTGTTTGCTCGGCGGTGAGGCCGTCAATCTCGGTGCTGGTCTGCAAGTCTTGAGCGTAAAGCGCCAAGTCTTTGTTGATGCGCTCGTCCAGCTTCTTGATCTTGGCTTCTTTGAAACCCGCCCCCTCCCAGGCCAGGCTTTGATTGACTGCTGCATTGAGTTCGGCCAGACGCTGGCCAAAGTTCTCTACCCGTGCGAGTTTGGGCATGCGGGTTTCGGTCAGTTCGGTCAAGGTGCCATTGAGTTGGCTATTGGCCGCCCAGCCGATCACGCCCACCAGAATTAAAAACACCACCCCCAGCACAGGGGCAAAGGCCACCTTCACGTTCACTGACGTGTTTTTCAACCAAGCACTGATCACTTCAATTCCATCCTGTTTTTGTAGCAGCGGGTGCATTCCCGGCTTATTTGAATTGCCCCCAACAACGACAAAGAGCGGGGCGACCTCAGTCGCCCCGCTCATTCAATTCAGATCAATGAGCGGTTAGCGGTACACACCTACGCCAACGAAGCCCTCGAAGTTGTTGAACTTACGCACATAAGAAATCTTGCTTTCAATCTTTTTGGTCTGGGGATGAGGCCACTCGTATTCCACCCAGCCGCCGCCTTTGGCGGCGGTGTCGCGCAGTTCTTTGATGAGCAATTTGCCTTCTGGGTCTTTCAACTCAATCAGGTTTTTGCCAATCAATTTGTCGTTTGCCCCGTGAGCCACGTTCACGCCTTCCATGTTGTAGGCAAACACATAGAGGTCTTTGTTTTGCCAGTTTTTATTGCTTTTGTCGGTGAAGTCTTTGAACGCTTGTTCAGCGCCCACTTTCTTCACATGTTCCACGGCAGCGTCCACCATGGCTTTGGCTTCCTCACGGGTGCCGTTGGCTTGCGCTTGTGCGCCAGCGACAAAGCCCAAAGCGGCAACGGCAGCCAGCATCAGTTTCATCAGAGATTTCATGTTGAGTTCCTTTCCCATCTGCAACGACCAAGCTGCGTCGCGCCCATCGCGATACAGCATCAACTAAGTTTCACGATAGCCATCAAAAAATTTCATGGCAAGGGTCTGTGCCCTTGGACTGGTTTTCGACATACCCGGGGTGAAACTTGAGCCTGGTTGAAAAACGCCGGTCTCAAAAAGGGTGCTCATGGCCCTGACGCCCGGTAATTCGGGGCACCTCCCGGTGCCGCAGACCGGGCAAACCTAGCCGCAGTGCGCTGGAGTTGCGGAGTTTGCTTAGGTGAAGAACCTAGCGCCGCGATGCAACGTTGCCAAGAAACTCAGGTGCGCAGTTTGGGATCCAATGCATCCCGCAGCGCATCGGTGAAAAATGAAAACGCCGTGACGAAGGTCGCCATGAAGGCTGTGGCCACGGCCAGTTGCCACCAGTGACCGAGCAACAGTTCACTCTGCGCTTCGGCCAGCATGGAGCCCCAACTCACCTGCTCGACCGACACTCCCAGCCCGAGGTAACTCAGAATCACTTCGGCTTTGATGCAGGCCACCACCAGCACCGACAACTGCACCAAGGCCACATGGTTCACATTGGGCAAGATGTGAACAAACATGCGCCGGGCCTTAGAAGCGCCCAGGGCCTGCGCGGCGCGTACATAGTTGAGGGCCGCGTGTTTGATGAATTCGGCCCGCACCAGGCGGTACACACCCGTCCAACTCGTCAACCCGAGAATCAAGGTGAGTGTGACCACCCCGCGCGGAAATATGGAATCGCTGCGGTTGAACACCGCCGCGAACATGAACACCAGCAAGATGCCGGGAATGGCGGTGAACACGTTGTAGAGCCACTCCAGCAAATCACCCACCTTGCCGCCCAAGAAACCACCGAGTGCGCCGAACAAAGTGCCCACAGCGGTGGCAAGCAAAGCCGCCAGCAGGCCCACGGTGATGGAGACTTCAGCTCCTTTGATGGCTTTGCTCCACACATCGCGGCCCAAGCGGTCGGCACCGAACGTTAAGGTGGCGGCGCGCACCACGGTCTGTGGCGGATAGGTGGCAGCTTTGGCCGCCCACTCTGCGTAATAGGGGGCGAGTGGGTCTACGGCCGATAGGTCAACCCGCGCAGGCAAGGGTGCTAAGTTTTGTGTGGGTGTTTGCGTGTTTGAGCCCTTGGTCGCCAACCAAGTGGGCGGCGCACTCGGTTCAGCCACTTCACGCTGCCACCCCTGTGCCAGCCAACCCATGCTTGAAGCAGCGACCATGAGCACAAACACCCCGACCAGGGCCAAGGCCGAGAAGCCGACGCGATCCGCGCGCAGCCGTTGCCAAGCGTTGCGGTACATCACACCATTCATCGCAGCACCACCCGGGGATCAGCACGTGTGTAGAGCACATCCACCAGCAAATTGGTGGCCAGGGTGAGCAGGGCCACATAGACGGTGATGGCTTGAATGACGGGATAGTCGCTGCGGTTCACCGCCAACAGCACCTCGCGGCCCAAACCGGGAATAGAGAAAAAAACTTCAATCAAAAACGAGCCCACAAACAAACTCGGCAAGGCCACCGCCACGTTGGTGAGGATGGGCAACCAGGCATTACGCAACACATGGCGCAGCATCACCTGCCCTTCATTCAAGCCCTTGGCACGCGCGGTGCGTACATAGTCTTGCTGTATTTCTTCCAAGAAAAAGCTGCGGTACAGCCGGGTTTGTGGTGCCAACCCCACCAGCACCGTCAGCAATACCGGCAAGGCGGTGTAGTGGGTGAGGTTGGTCCACAAGCTGCTGCTCCAGCCCTGCACCGGGAACCAACCCCACTGGTAAGCCAGCACATATTGGCCCACGATGACGTAAACCAAGAAGGAGATGGACAGGGCCACCGTGCACACGCCCATGATGGCGCGGTCGGTCAGCGAGCCCCGTACCCGCGCCACCCACAGGGCCAGGGGAATCGCCAAAAACACGTCCAGGATCAAGATGGGAACCATGATGGTCAATGTGGCGGGCAGGCGGCTGGCAAAGAGTTCAGCCACCGGCTCTTGGGTGGCCCAACTGCGGCCCCAGTCGAAGGTGACGATTTGCTGCAAAAACATCAGAAACTGCTGCCACAGCGGCTGGTTCAGACCGAGCTGTTCACGCACCGCGTCAATTTGTTCGGCGGAGGCATTGCGGCCCGCCAAGATGTCCGCTGGGTCACCGCCAAAGGCTTTGAACAATAAAAACACCAGTAGCACCACGCCGAGCAAAGTGGGGATGGCTTGCCAGAGGCGGCGCAGCAGGTAGGCGGTCATGGGATGGAAAGAAGTTGCTGTTCGCAGTCTAGGACAATGCCCTCATGTCCAACGACCTGCTGTTGTTGTTATTCATCGGCGTTTTCGCCATGGCCCTGCTTTACAGCAGTGTGGGCCATGCGGGGGCTTCGGGTTACATCGCCGTGATGTCGCTCTTGAGCCTGGCCCCGGCCACGATCAAACCCACGGCCTTGGCGCTGAATATTCTGGTGGCCAGCCTGGCGGCTTGGCGATTTGCTCGCGCAGGCCACTTTCGCTGGCCTCTCTTTTGGCCGTTTGCCCTGTTGGCCATTCCACTGGCCTTTCTCGGCGGCCATCTGAATTTGCCCGCTTGGTTGTTCCAGAAAATTTTGGGTGCAGTGTTGCTGTTGTCAGCCTGGCATTTGTTTTCGCAAGCCGGGCCAGAGAAGCAGACACGCTCGCCCCCTTGGTGGGCTGCCCTGATGTGCGGTGGTGCTATTGGTCTGTTCGCGGGCCTCACGGGAACGGGCGGCGGTATTTTTCTTACCCCCCTGCTGTTGTTCGCAGGCTGGGCACGGGCCAAAGAGGCGGCTGCCGTGTCCGCGCTTTTTATTCTTTGCAATTCAGTGGCGGGTTTGCTGGGCAACTGGGCCAGCACGGCGTCTTTACCAAACTTCATTGGGCCGCTGCTGCTGGTTGCCGCCTTGGGTGGTTGGTTGGGCTCAGGTTGGGGCAGTAGGCGTTTTGCACCTGCGCTGATCAAGCGACTCTTGGCCGCTGTTTTGGTGGTGGCCGGCTTGAAGTTGCTGTTAACCTGAGGTTTCCATTCGATGGCCAACCAGCAGATGCGCAGCCCCTCAGAACGAAGCGAATTGTTTTGCAAACAATTGGGTTTGCGATACCCCATTTTGCTGGGGCCGATGGCGGGCGTGCCCGCGCCTGCCCTGTCTGTGGCCGTGGCGAAAGCGGGCGGTCTCGGCGCTTGTGGTGCGCTGCTGATGCAGCCCGAGGCCATCCATCAATGGGCGGCGCAGGTGCGTGCGCAAACCACCGCGCCGTTTCAGTTGAACTTGTGGATACCTGACCCGCCCCCATTGCGTGATGCGGCCCACGAGGCCCGCTGGCGCGAGTGGCTATCCCCTTGGGGGCCTACGGTGCCACTGGACGCGGGCGATGCCACACCGCCAAACTTTGAGGCGCAATGCCAAGCACTGCTCACGCTGAAACCCGCAGCGGTGTCCTCGGTCATGGGTTTGTTCCCGCCGTCTTTCGTTCAGCAGTTGAAAGCAGCGGGCATTTATTGGTTGGCCAATGTGTCCACCGTGCTTGAAGCGCAGGCTGCGCAGGCGGCCGGGGCCGATGCCATCGTGGCCCAGGGCATGGAGGCGGGTGGTCACCGGGCTTGTTTTGACGCCGCCCGTGCCGAAGCCCAGCAAGTCGGCTTGATGGCCTTGTTGCCTGCGGTGGTGGATGCTGTGGAATTGCCTGTCGTCGCCACCGGCGGCATCGCGGACGCGCGGGGGGTGGCAGCGGCCTTTGCCCTGGGTGCCAGCGCGGTGCAAATCGGCACGGGTTTTTTGCGCACCCCCGAAGCGGGCATTCTCACGGCGTGGGCCGATGCCTTGGCGCAGGCCTGGCCCGAAGACACCACCCTCACACGCGCCTTCAGTGGCCGCGCCGGGCGAAGCTTGGTGACTGACTATGTGCGTGCAGTGAGCGCTGCCGACGCGCCTCACCCCGCGCCCTACCCCGTGCAGCGCGGCCTCACCCAAGCCATGCGTTCTCAAGCGGCCAGTCGCAATGAATTGCGCGGCATGCAAGCCTGGGCGGGGCAGTCAGCCCGCTTGGCTTTGGCCTTGCCAGCGGTCGAGGTATTTGAACGTTTGTGCCAGGGTTGTCCCAAGTAGATTCACAGGAGTTGATGACGATGCTACGAACCGATGTTTCTTTGGACACCATGACCCGGTTTCAAACGGGTACCTTGGGTGACCACTACGGCCTCCAGTTGACGCATTTGTCTGAAGGCCAGTTGCACGGGCAAATTGAGGTGCAGCCCTGGATGATGGCCCCCAACGGTTTTTCCACGCCGCCAGCGTGATCGCATTGGCCGATACCTGCGCTGGTTATGCCATGGTGGCGCATTTACCCGAAGGTGCCAAAACCTTCACCACCATTGAGCTGAAAACCAACTTCTTCAGCAGCACGCGCAGCGGCTTGGTGCGCTGCGAAGCCCATGCCGAACACCTGGGCCGCAGCACCCAGGTGTGGTCGGCCACGGTCTTCAACGCCGAGGGCAAAAAAATGGCTCTGTTCCGGTGTACCCAGATGGTGTTGTGGTGAAAAAAACGCCCACCCGGTGAGGGGTGGGCGGTGGACAAGTCCTTCAGGGAAGGACGTCGTTGGGATCGTTTGCAGCCTCTAACCCTGTGCCGGGCCTGTGGGCTTTGTTTGCGCGAGGCTCTGGTAAGAGCGCCGTGTGACAGCAACGAAGTGACTGTAGAGCGCGGTGGCGGATGAAGCCATCCCTAGTAGGGGGGATGACGGTGATGAAGTTGTTTCTATAGGTAGGTCACGGTCAAGCCCACTCTCGACTGGCCAATGCGGCAGCGGCGGTGCGCGTTTCCACGCCCAACTTTTCGAAGATGTGCTCCAGGTGTTTGTTCACCGTGCGGGGGCTCATGCCCAGGATGTCAGCGATGTCGCGGTTGGTTTTGCCTTTGGCCAACCAAGACAGCACCTCGGCTTCGCGCGGGGTGAGGGCGGCGTGGGACAAGCGGTTGTTCGATTCTGGTGTTGCCAAATTCAATAACAACATGGTTTCACCCAGTCCCACCGCGCCCAGGTGACGCGCTACCAGGGTTTGCGGTCCGTTGGATGTGGAGTGCACCCGAGTGCTGAGAACCTGTTCGGCTTGCAGGTGTAACCAGGCCGTGGGCAAGTCGCCCTGGAGTTCAGGGAAAAACCCCAGCAACCAACGCTCTGCTTGGGGCGAACGCCAAGCCACACGGCCTTTGGCATCCACCAGCACCACGCCATGCCCACCCACGTCCACCGCCTCTCGCGCCAGGCGCGACACCCTGGCGTTACGCACATGGGTACTCAAGCGCACCAGCACTTCTTCGGCGCGCACTGGCTTGACGACGTAGTCCACACCGCCGCTGTCAAAACCCTGCACCAAGTGTTCCACCTCAGACAACCCCGTCATGAAAATCACCGGAATGTGGTGCCACGCCGGTGTGGCTTTGATGCGGCGGCAGACTTCAAAGCCCGAGAGTCCGGGCATCATGGCGTCGAGCAAGATGGCGTCGGGGCAGACCAAATCCAGCCGCTGCAATGCAGACTCGCCGTCGTGGGCCATCAGCATGGTGTAGCCCGCTTCTTCCAAGGTGTGGCACAGCAGGCCCAGGGTGTCGGGGGCATCGTCCACCACCAGCACCACTTCATTGCGGGCAGGGGTAGGCGGTGCGGGGTTGTTTTCAAACAGTGTGGACATCAACGTTCTCCTGCAAGAGTTTCAGAACCGCGCCCACATCGCAGCGGCTCACCAAGGCTTGCAGCCTCGCGCAGTCGGTCTGCCAATGCGGGTGGTTGCTGGGGTCGCGTGTGGCCCAGTCGGCCAAGCTGCGTTGCAGGCCTGCCAGGTGACCCATTTGGGCGAGTCGGGTCAGCTCTTCCACGGCTTCCATTGGCAAACGGATGGGCTGCGGTGTGATCACGGGCAGCACCGCTGCGCTAGAGAAGGGTCGCAAGCGCACATCGGTGACCCACTCAATTTCCAAGTGGCGTTCCAGCATGTCGAGCAACTCTGACTCGATCACTGGCTTTCCAACGAAGCCTTGCGCTTGTGCCGTGCTCAACAAATCGGGCTGGTTTTCAAACACATTGGCCGACACGATGAGGATGGGGCCACGGTAACCCGCCATGCGCAACTGGCGGCTGGTGGTCCAGCCATCGAGATCGTCCATCGTGAGGTCGAGTAGCACCGCATCAGGGGCGTGTTCTTGCACGCTGTCCAAACACTCGTGGCCGCTGGCGGCTTCGCGGATGACAAAGCCCAGCGGAATCAACATACCAGCCAACATTTGACGCTGCACCGGTTGGTCGTCTACCACCAGCAGGGTGCGGCGCGGGCCAATGTAGCCGCGCACCTGCCAATGCGAGGCATGGCGGGCGTTGTGGCCGGGCGCGGGGGCGCTGGTTTCGGGCAAATAGAGGCGCACAGTGAAGGTGCTGCCCACGCCCAGCGTGCTGGCGACCGTGACTTCACCGCCCATGAGTTCGGTGAGCAAGTGGGTGATGGTCAGGCCCAAGCCCGTGCCGGGCTCGGCGATGCGGCGTCCGCCCGTGCTGCGCTCAAAGGGCAAGAAGATGCGCGTGTGGTCTTCGGCGGCAATGCCAATGCCAGTGTCAACCACTTCAAACCGCGCCACCTCACGCCGATAGTCCATGTGCAAGGTGATGCTGCCTTCTGTGGTGAAGCGCACCGCATTGCTCAAGAGGTTGATGAGAATTTGCCGCAACCGTTTGGCATCGGTTTGCACAAAGGCGGGCATGCGGCCACTGGTTTTGAAGTGACATGCCAGGCCCTTGGCCTGGGCTTGCGGGCGCACCATGTGCATCAGCTCGTCCAAAAAGGCAGGCAGGGCCAGCGGTGCATGTTCCAGTTGCAAGCGGCCCGCTTCGATGCGCGCCAAGTCGAGCAAGCCGTCGATCAACTCCGACATGTGCTCGCCGCTGCGGTGTATGGTTTCCAGCGCTTGCTGGCGTGGCGCTTGGGTGGCAGTTTGGGCGGGATCGTCTTTGAGCAATATTTGCGCATAACCCAAGATGCTGTTCAACGGCGTGCGCAGCTCATGCGTCATGCCGGCCACATAACGTGTTTTGGCTTGGTTGGCGGACTCCGCCACTTCCTTGGCTTTTTGCAACGCTGCATCGGTGCGTTGGTGGGCTTCAATTTCACGCTCCAGCAACTGGTTTTGCCGGTTGGATTCATCTTGCGCCATGCGGCGGCTTTCGCTGCCCAGCACGATCCACCAACAGCACACCGCCACCATCAGCATCAAGATGGCGTAAGACTTTTTGAACCCAAGCAACATTTGCGCTTGGGCCGCTTCGTCGAGCGCGCCGCCTTGGGTTTGCTGCACATATACCAAGGCGAGCAAGGTGGCCAAAATCACGGCCATGGAGCCCAGCAAAATCAAGTACTGCGTCACGGCCGTGTTCACCCGCTTGGCGACCACGGGCGGCAGCAAGGCGGTGAACAAGCCCTGCATTTGTTCGGCGGCGCGTGAATGGGTTTTGCAGCGGTCGTGGCAGCGCGATTCGAGCGTACAGCACAAGGAGCAAATCGACGCGCTGTAGGCCGGGCAGTGCGCCATGTCGTCGGACTCAAACGTGTTTTCGCACACCGCGCATTTCACTTTGTCGCCGGGCGTCCAGCGAGGCTTCTCTTGGCGCGCCAGGTAGTAGCGCCCGCCTGTGGCCCAAGCGATCAAGGGCGAGGCGACCAAAGCCACCGCCAGCGCCACGAAGGGCGCAAAGGCCTGCAAGGCCTCGCCCATCAGCCCGCCATAACAAAACATGCCCAAGAGGCCCGCCAACAACATGGCACCAAAACCCACGGGGTTGATGTCGTACAAATGCGCGCGTTTGAATTCAATGCCCGCAGGCGAGAAGCCCAGCGGTTTGTTGATGAGCAAGTCCGCCACCAAGGCTCCTACCCAGGCCACACCAACGATGCTGAACACACTCAGCACTCGCTCCAGCGCTTGAAACACGCCCAGCACCATCAAGAGCAAGGCGATGGCGACGTTGAACACCAGCCACACCACCCGCCCGGGGTGGCTGTGGGTGAGGCGGGCAAAAAAGTTCGACCACGCCAGCGACCCTGCATAGGCATTGGTCACATTGATTTTGATTTGCGAGACGATGACAAACACCACCATCGCCGCCATGACCCAGGCCGGGTCGCTGAACACATAGGCATAGGCCGCCAGGTACATCTGCGTGGGCTCCAGCGCTTGCGCCAGCGGCACTTGCATTTGCAGGGCCAAGAAAGCCAGAAAAGCCCCGCCCAACATTTTGAGCGTGCCGGGGATGATCCAACCCGGCCCGGCGATCAACACGGCGGCCCACCAGCGTTTGCGGTTGTGCTGGGTTCGCTCCGGCATGAAACGCAAAAAGTCCACCTGCTCACCCACTTGCACCACCAGGGCAAACGCGGCGGTGCTGGCTACGCCAAACATCATCCAGTTGAAGTCGCTGTCGCCCGACAAACGCCCCGCGAGCTGGGTGAACTGCGTGAATACCTCGGGGTCTTTGAACAAAATGGCGAGGTAGGGCAGCACCAGCAAGAACAGCCACAGCGGTTGCGTCCACCACTGAATGCGGTTGATGAGGGTGATGCCGTGGGTGACCAAGGGAATCACCACCAAGGCCGACACCAGGTAACACGCCACCAGCGGCCAGTCAAAAAAGAGCTGCAAGGCCAGGGCCATGATGGCCGCCTCAATGGCAAAAAAGATGAAGGTGAAACTCGCGTAAATCAGCGAGGTGACGGTGGAGCCCAAATAACCGAAGCCCGCGCCGCGTGTGAGCAAGTCCATGTCCACGCCATATTTGGCGGCGTACACGCTGATGGGCAGGGCGGTGAAAAACGTCACCAAGCCCACCACCAAGATGGCCCACAGCGCATTGGCAAAACCGTAGTTCAGCGCCATCGCGCCGCCGATGGCTTCCAGCGCCAAAAACGACACTGCCCCAAACGCGGTGCTGGCCACGCGAAATTCGCTCCAACGCCGAAAGCCGCGCGGCGTGTAACGCAGCGCGTAGTCCTCCAGGGTCTCGTTGGCGACCCAGGTGTTGTAGTCGCGCCGGACGAAGAAGATTTTTTGGATGGAGTTGCTCACCTGGGGCAATCAGCAAGAACCGAACCACCCCAGTGGGCCACGCGGACAGCGCACTTGCCCTACGTTGAATGACGTATTGGGCGAAACAAGGGTTTCTCCGAGGATTGCTGCACTGCAACGCACAAGGCTGGTGCAAAGAAACCTCCCCGAAGCGATGCGAGCCGATTCTCTTTACCCCCAACCCGCCAGGAGCGCTTCATGTCCAAGAGACTTCAGACCGAGCTAGCCCCCAAGTCACCCACCCGTCGCCGCCTGATTCAAGGTGCTTCCAGCCTGCCGCTGATGGGCATGGCGGGGCTGGCGGGCGCACAAGCCTTCCCCACCGCCAAGGTCAACACCACCAAACTGGCCGTGACAGACACCGAAGTCACCGTCGGCCAGTTGCACTCAGCCACCGGCACCATGGCGATTTCGGAAACCGGCTCGATTCAGGCCGAGCAATTGGCCATTGACCAGATCAATGCCATGGGGGGCGTCTTGGGACGCAAGATCAAAGTGATCAAAGAAGACGGTGCCTCCGACTGGCCCACTTTCGCCGAGAAGAGCAAAAAACTCTTGGTCAACGACAAAGTGGCCTGTGTGTTCGGTTGCTGGACGAGTGCTTCGCGCAAGGCCGTGCTGCCCATCTTTGAAAAAGAAAACGGCATGCTGTATTACCCTACCTTCTACGAAGGCCTGGAGCAAAGCAAAAACGTCATCTACACCGGCCAGGAAGCCACGCAGCAAATTTTGTACGGCCTGGACTGGGCGGCCAAAGAGAAAAAAGCCAAAACCTATTTTTTGGTGGGCTCGGACTACATCTGGCCACGCACCTCCATGAAGATAGCCCGCGCCCACATCGAGCGTGTGGCCAAAACCGGCAAGGTGGTGGGTGAGGAGTACTACCCGCTGGGCCACACCAACTTCAACTCCCTCATCAACAAGATCAAAGTCGCCAAACCCGACTGCATCTTCATCGCCGTGGTGGGGGGCTCCAACGTGGCTTTCTACAAACAGCTCAAAGCGGCAGGTGTCACGGCTGACAAGCAGTTCTTGCTGACCATTTCGGTGACCGAAGACGAGGTGCTGGGCATAGGCGGCGAGAACATGACGGGCTTCTTCGCTTCCATGAAGTACTTCCAGTCGCTGGACAACCCCAACAACAAAAAGTTTGTTGAAGCCTTCAAAGCCAAATACGGCAAGGACGCGGTGATTGGCGACGTGACCCAAGCCGCCTACCTCGGCCCCTGGTTGTGGAAAGCCACGGTGGAAAAAGCAGGCAGCTTTGACGTGAGCAAGGTGTCGGCCGCGTCTCCAGGCATTGAGTTCAAAGAAGCTCCCGAAGGGTACGTGAAGATCCACGAGAACAACCACCTGTGGAGCAAGGCGCGCATCGGTCAAGCGCAAACCGATGGTCAGTTCAAGTTGGTGGCGGAGTCGCCGGGGTTGATTGAGCCGAATCCGTTTCCTAAGGGATATCAATAAAGGCTGGCTCACCTCCAGAAACATCCCTCACTCCAGCCCTCTCCCACAAGTGGGAGAGGGAGCCAAACGAACTCCCTCTCCCCTGTACTAGGGGGAGAGGGCGGTGGTGAGGGGGCTTTCCAGCATCGCATACCCGAGACACACCATGACCTTCTCCGACATGCTCAACATCGGCCTGATGCAAGGTTTTGCAGGCCTGAGCCTCTTCTCCGTGCTGCTGCTCATGGGCCTGGGCCTGGCCATCATTTTTGGTCAGATGGGCGTGATCAACATGGCCCATGGTGAGTTCATGACCATAGGCGCTTACACCATCTTTTTGTTCTCGCACTTGGCTGAAACCTATGCACCGGGGTTGATGCAGGTGTACTTTCCCTTTGCCATCGCGGCGGCTTTTTGTTTTGCTTTTTTGGTGGGTTGGTTGGTGGAGTGGGGTTTCATTCGCCACCTCTACAAACGCCCGCTGGATACTTTGCTTGCCACCTGGGGGTTGTCGCTGGGCATGCAGCAAATTTTTCGTTCTTCGTTCGGTGCCAAAGAAGTCAGCCCCACCTTGCCCGATTGGTTGATGGGTTCCTGGGCGCCTGTTGAAGGGCTGGACATTCCGATCAACGGCCTCTTTGTGCTGGCGCTCACCCTTTTGGTCACCGGCGGCGTCTTGCTGGCCCTCTACAAATCACGTTGGGGCCTGCGTGTGCGCGCCACCGTGGCGAACCGGCCCATGGCCAACGCCATCGGCATCAACACCAAACGCACCGACAGGCTGACCTTCGCCATTGGCTGCGGCGTGGCAGGCATTGCGGGCGCGGCCTTCACCACGATTGGTTCCACCGGCCCCACCAGCGGCTCGCTCTACATCGTGGACGCCTTCCTGGTGGTGACCTTTGGCGGCGCGGCCAGCTTGCTCGGCACCGTGGCCTCGGCCTTTGGCATTGCGCAAACCCAGTCCATCGCCGAATTCTTCATGACGGGGTCGATGGCCAAGGTGCTGACGCTGCTCATCATCGTGACGATTTTGATGTTCCGTCCCCAGGGCTTGTTTGCATCGAAGGTGCGGCGCTAGTCGGTTGGTTTCTTAATTTCTGGAGAGCAGGCCATGAACGGCTTCAAAGCGTGGATCAATAAATACAACGCCGGTAGCGTGCTCTTGCTCGCGGTGGTGCTGGCGGTGCTCTTTCCCTTGATGTTCGACATCTTCCGCTTGAACCTGGTGGGCAAGTACCTGAGTTATGCCTTTGTGGCCCTGGGTTTGGTGATGCTCTGGGGTTATGGCGGTGTGCTCAGTCTCGGCCAAGGCGTGTTCTTCGGTTTGGGTGGCTACGGCATGGCCATGTTCTTGAAGCTAGAGGCCTCAGACCCAGAGACCACCAAGATTCAATCCACGCCTGGCATTCCCGACTTCATGGACTGGAACCAAATCACCGCCCTGCCGCTGTGGTGGGAGCCGTTCCGCAGTTTTCCGTTGGCACTCATCATCATGCTGGCGGTGCCCACGCTGTTGGCTTTCATCATTGGTTATGCCATGTTCAAGCGGCGTGTGGGCGGCGTGTACTTCGCCATCATCACCCAGGCGGTCGCGCTCATCCTCACCGTGCTCATCATTGGGCAGCAGGGTTACACCGGTGGCGTCAACGGCATGACCGATTTGAAGACGCTGATGGGCTGGGACACGCGCACCGACAGCGCCAAGTACATCCTGTATTTCGTCAACGTGGGCTTGCTCATCTCCGCCATCGCCCTGTGTTTGTGGATACAGCGCAGCAAGCTAGGCACCTTGCTCTTGGCCATGCGCGACAAAGAAGACCGGGTGCGTTTCTCGGGTTACGACGTGGCCATGTTCCGTGTCTTCGCGTTTTGTCTGGCCGCGTTTTTGTCGGCCATCGGCGGTGCGATGTTCACCTTGCAGGTGGGTTTCATGTCGCCGTCCTTGGTGGGCATCGTGCCGTCGATTGAGATGGTGATTTTTGCCGCCGTGGGTGGGCGCATGTCTTTGGTCGGTGCGGTATACGGCACCTTGCTGGTGAGTTTTGGCAAAACCTATTTCTCTGAGAGTGCCCCCGATGTGTGGCTGTTCTTGATGGCCGCGCTTTACATCGGTGTGGTGCTGGTGATGCCCGATGGGCTGGCAGGGCTGTATCAGAGAAAACTCAAGCCGTGGTGGTTGGCGCGTCGTGGCACGCTGTTGCAGTTCAAGGCTCTGACTCCGCCACCGAGGATCAAGCAACGACCGCCCGCCGGGCCGCCCCAAGGGCAGGTCGGCGCCCCCTCGGGGGGCAGGAGCGAAGCGACGTGGGGGCTGTCATGAGCAACACCGACTTCGTACTGGCGGTGGAAGACCTCACCGTGTCCTTTGATGGGTTCAAAGCGATCGACGCACTCACCCTCTATGTCGATAAAAACGAACTGCGCGTCATCATTGGCCCCAACGGCGCGGGCAAAACCACTTTGCTCGATTTGATCTGCGGCAAAACCCGGGCCAGCAGCGGCAGCATCAAATTCAAGAACACCGAGATGACCAAGCTGCCCGAGTACCAAATCGTGCGCAAGGGCATAGGGCGCAAGTTCCAAACGCCGTCCATCTACGAAAACCTCAGCGTTTTCCAGAACCTGGAAGTTTCGTTTCCGCGAGGCCGGGGGGTGTTCGGCGCGTTGGCCTTCGCTTGCACGGACGAGGTGCAAGACCGTGTGCATTCCGTGGCGGCTGAGATTGGCCTGTTCGACCATTTGGAGTTTGAGGCGGGTTTGCTCTCGCATGGACAGAAGCAGTGGCTAGAGATCGGCATGCTGCTCATGCAAGACCCTGAGCTGTTGACGCTGGACGAACCCATCGCCGGCATGAGCGTGCGCGAGCGTGAACTCACTGCCGAGTTGCTGGCGCGCATTTGCAAAGGCCGCAGCGTGATCGTGATTGAACACGACATGGAGTTCGTCAAAAAAATTGCCCACAAGGTGACGGTGATGCACCAAGGAAAAATTTTGGCCGAGGGCTCGATGGAGCAGGTTCAAAACGACGAGAAGGTGGTCGAGGTTTATCTCGGGCATTGAAGCTATTTGAAGGGGACATCAATTGCGACACCACACACCGTTCGGGCTGAGCCTGTCGAAGCCAGAGAGTACCTCAGTGCAGGGCCATTCGACAGGCTCAGGGCGAACGGGGTTTCGCACAGGTTCTAAGGTAAAGATCAATAGGTTGAACCAAGGAAAAACAGCATGTTGAACGTCTCCAACCTCCACGTCGCCTACGGCCAAAGCGAAGCCCTTCATGGCATCAGCTTTACCGTCAAACCCGATGAAACCGTGGCCATCATGGGCCGCAATGGCATGGGCAAAACCACCTTGTTCAAGTCGCTCATTGGCATCTTGCCGGTGAAAAGCGGCAGCATTGAAGTGGGCGGTGTGGAGGTGTCTAAAGAAGAGAGTTTTCGGCGTGTGGCACGCGGCATTGCCTATGTGCCGCAGGGGCGCATGATTTTCCCCAACCTCACGGTGCTCGAGAACATTCAAACCGGGCTGGAAAATGCCAAAGACAAGCGCGTGCCGGAAGAAATTTATGCCCTGTTCCCGGTGCTGTGGGACATGCGCAGCCGCAAAGGCGGCAACCTTTCGGGCGGGCAACAGCAGCAGCTCGCCATAGCGCGTGCTTTGGTCACCAACCCCAAGGTGCTGTTGCTGGACGAACCCACCGAAGGCATACAGCCTTCCATCATCAAAGACATTGCACGCGCGCTGAACGAGATCCGCAAGCGCCGAAAAATCAGCATCGTCGTCTCCGAGCAGGTGCTGAGTTTTGCAATGGACGTGGCCGACCGCTTGTTCGTGATTGAAGGTGGTCGCTTGGCACACGAAAGCACTCGCCAAAACACCGATGCTGCACGCATCAAGCAATTCCTCTCAGTTTGATTTCATCCCTCACAACAAACAGGAGAACGCCATGACCGATACCCTCATCAAAGTGGACTTGAGCAAGTCACCCACCGAGAACGAAAACATCCACAACCGCTGGCACCCCGACATTCCCATGGCTTGCTGGGTCAAGCCGGGTGACGATTTCATTTTGGAAACTTTTGACTGGACCGGCGGTTTCATCAAGAACAACAACAGTGCCGACGATGTGCGCGACATCGACCTCACCACGGTGCACTACCTCAGCGGCCCAGTGGGCGTGAAAGGGGCCGAGCCGGGCGACTTGTTGGTGGTGGACTTGCTGGACATCGGTGCCAAACCCGACAGCCTCTGGGGCTTCAATGGCTTTTTCAGCAAAAAGAACGGCGGTGGTTTCCTGACCGACCATTTCCCGCAAGCGCAAAAGTCGATCTGGGACTTCCACGGCATGTACACCAGCTCGCGCCATGTGCCGGGCGTGCAGTTTGCGGGCCTGATCCACCCCGGCCTCATCGGTTGTTTGCCCGACCGCAAGATGCTGGAGATGTGGAATAAACGTGAGGGCGACTTCATCGCCACCGACCCCCATCGGGTGCCACCGTTGGCCGTGCCGCCTTCTTCGGGCACCGCCCACATGGGCAAGATGAAAGGTGCAGAGCGCGACAAAGCGGCTGCTGAAGGTGCGCGCACTGTGCCGCCGCGTGAGCATGGCGGTAACTGCGACATCAAAGACCTCTCGCGCGGCTCCAAAATTTATTTCCCTGTGTATGTGGATGGCGCAGGTTTGTCGGTCGGCGATTTGCACTTCAGCCAAGGCGACGGTGAAATCACCTTCTGCGGCGCGATTGAAATGGCGGGCTGGGTGCACATGCGCGTGAGTTTGCTCAAAGGCGGCATGGCCAAGTACGGCATCAAAAACCCGATTTTCAAACCCAGCCCCATCACGCCGCATTACAACGACTACCTGATTTTTGAAGGCATTTCGGTGGACGAGTGGGGCAAGCAGCACTACCTGGATGTGCACGTGGCCTACCGCCAAGCCTGCTTGAACGCCATTGAATACCTGACCAAATTTGGCTACAGCAAAGCCCAGGCCCACTCCATTTTGGGTGTGGCCCCGGTGCAAGGCCATATCAGCGGTGTGGTGGACATCCCCAATGCCTGCGCCACCTTGTGGTTGCCGACGCAGATTTTTGACTTCGACATCAACCCCAATGCCGCTGGGCCAGTCAAACACATTGATGGCAAGGTGGACATGCCGCTGTCGCCTGATCTCGTCTAAAGCAGGACAGTCCATGCCCACCTACGACTACCACTGCAACGCTTGCGGCGGCTTCGATGCGTTTCGCACCGTGGCCGCCCGCAACGAGCCCGCCGCTTGTCCCGACTGCGGCGCAGCTTCAGCGCGCGTGTTTGTGAGTGCGCCGCGCCTAGCCTGCATGGACAGCAGCACCCGCAGCGCCATCGCCGTCAACGAACGCGCTGCCCACGCACCACGTTCGTCGAGCGATGGCTCATACGCGAGACTGCGCCACCCAGCCGGTTGCGGCTGCTGCTCCACTTCAATCAAACGTAGCGCCACCGTCACGGCGGCCAATGGGGCCAAAGCGTTCCCGAGTAAGCGGCCTTGGATGATCAGTCATTGAAGGCGGGCAGCGTTGTCAGCGCCCTGGCGTCTTCACGGCCTCTAGTTCCCAGATGACATGCCCGCATGCACCGCGCCGAACGCGGTGGGCGAGGCGCAGTTTCTGCCACCAGCCGCGCGGCGGTGCAATATAGGCTTGCTTGGGATCGGGCCGGGCGGGCTGTACCCGCCGCGCCAAAAAATCACCTTGAAAGCCATAGATGGTGGCCATGCGCTGCGGCCGTGCAAAGTAATTGTGGGTGTCCAGCGTCATGATGTTGACATGGGTGGGGTCTTGAAAGGCGGCTTGACCTGGGTAGATGGGAGTGACCGCATAGAACAAGCCACCATGTTTAAGCACTCGCCACACTTCGTTCATCAGTTCAATGAAAGGGAAACGTGTGCCCTGGCCGTCAGGTGTGGGAAATACACGGGGCACGTGCTCCAAAAAATCGTAGGCGGAGACTGAATCGAATTCGTTGTCACCAAAAGGAATGGCCTGGGTCACGAGGTTGGCGCGGCGAATCGGTCCTTGTGCTTGACCGCTCAGATCTACGCCAAACAGATGGTCGCGGCCATAGGGGTTGCGAGGCACGGGGCCGCAGCCCAAGTCGAGGTGTTGTGTCATGGGCGATTCAGCAAGGTCATGAAAACGGCGGTAGCGTCCAGCAAGCGTGTGTTGAGCCCCTGTTTGCCGGCTGCGCTGCGGCGCCTGAGTAAAACCCTTGCCGCAAGAGGCATGCGTTTCAACAACAGCTTGCGGGCCAAGCGCCTGGCGTCCCGGCTGCGAAAGAAATCGTCAGGCAGTTGTTCCATCAAGGCGATCAAATCACCTTCCTGCATGGCGTCGGGCAGGTTGTAGGGGCCGTGGAATCCAAAGGTGGGTTGTCTCGGCTTTTCGTTCTCATAGGAAAAGCGGCGCGCGATGGCGGCGGGCGCAAACCGGATGCCGTGTTCTTTTTCCAGCACATCACGGTGGTCGCGGCAGAGCATTTGGTCTTCCGGGTGAAAGTGGTTCAATTTCAGCGCTTGGGCCGCGTGCAGAAACTTCCTTGAACGCAGCGAGAAGCCGCCATTGCCCACCTTGCGGCTTTCAGGTTGGTCTGGCCACACGGCACCGATGTAGTCCCAGGCGAGAAAATCGTCAGACCAAGCGTGCGCCTGGGTCACGAAACCGTCCCACTGAGAGATGAGCACATGCGGGCTTGAAATGTGCATGGGCAGCTCTTGCACCACCCAGCGCGAGTAGTCGCTTCCTGAGCGCAGAGGTTGAATCTCCACCGCTTGGATACCCTTGGTGGACGCTAAACGAACACCTTCGGATGATGTAAACAGCAGTACAGACGCGAAACGCACCTGCTCCATCGAACGCTGCAGTGCTTGGAGCGCCAACCCTGGTGCCCGGGTGTCTATCGCGCATAAAGTCACCTGCTCTAGTTCGAGGCGTGGGGCTGTCTGCATGGGAAAGATTGTGCCAGTGCCGCTCGGCCCTCTGCCACAATCGCTGCGGTCTTCATTGGGTAAGCGACAGGCGAGTCGATGGCTTGTCGTGCCAACCCACCGCGTTGCATGAGTTCTGACACCACACCGCCGTTACCATCTGCCCGCGTCTCCATCTCGGATGAGATGACTGAGGTGTTCGCGCCTGGCACCACACCCAAATCGGTCTTTCCGACCTCGCCGCACGCTTTGCCGGTGGGGGCGCGGATTGGTGAGTTCGAGGTGCATCGCCTGATAGGAGAAGGTGGTTTTGGTATTGTTTACCTGTGTTACGACCAGGCGCTGGATCGTTATGTGGCGCTCAAGGAGTACATGCCCTCGTCTTTGGCCACACGAGAGAACGCTACGTTGGCTATTGTGGTCAAGGCCAAGCAGCATGCCGAAACCTTTGACGCCGGGCTGAAAAGTTTCATCAATGAGGCCCGGCTGCTGGCCCAGTTTGACCACCCCTCGCTGCTGAAGGTGTACCGTTTCTGGCAGGCCAATGGCACGGCTTACATGACCATGCCCTACTACGAGGGCCCCACGCTCAAACAAGCGCTGGCGGCCCTGAATGGCCCGCCTGATGAAGCCACGCTGCGCTCCTGGTTGTTGCCCATGCTGGACGCGCTGGAGGTGATACACCGCGCCAGTTGTTACCACCGCGATATTGCCCCCGACAACATCCTGCTCACGGCCACCGGCCCCCTGTTGCTGGATTTTGGTGCCGCCAGAAGGGTGATTGGCGACATGACCCAGGCCCTGACCGTGGTGCTCAAGCCGGGGTTCGCGCCCATTGAGCAATACGGAGACGCCGCTGCCGCCAGCCAAGGGGCGTGGACGGACTTGTACGCCCTGGCCAGCGTGGTTTATTTCGCCGTCACCGGTAGGCCGCCCATGAGTGCGGTAGACCGTGTCATGGACGACAGGTTAGAGCCCTTGAGCCACCGCGTGGCGGGCCGCTACAGCCACGCTCTGCTGGCCACGGTGGACACGGCCTTGTCTTTGAGGCCGCAAGATCGCCCCCAAAGCGTGGCCAGTTTTCGTGCCATGCTCAACGCCACGGGCGACGAGCAAACGGCTGATTTACACCTGTGGGGTGATGATGACGCCCCCACTGAAGTGGACACTGCTGCACCCACGGTGCCCGGCGCGCTGCCCGATGCGGCATTGAGCGAACCACGCACTGTTCCCACAGCACGCAAATCCAACCCACCGCCTGCGCCTTCTCCTGTCGTGGCGGCCCAGACCGCCCTTCAAGCCACGGCCCCATCGGCGAAAGCGGATGTGGCTCCCGCTCCATTGCGGGAAGCCTTGCCACCGGCAGAACGCACGGTATGGGCGCCGCGTGAACCCCATACAACCATCGTTGAATCATCTGTCGCGGCCGCAAACGCGGTGGCACGGCAAGACGATCAACCTCGCACGCAATTTGTGCCTCGACCCACATCTGTTGCGGCCGTCAGCTCTGGGGCCGGCTTGGCTCCTTTGTCCGGCGCAGCAGGGGCGACCCAAGCACACACAAGGCAAGGCCTGCCTGCGCCATTGCCGCCGCGCCCCCCCCTGGCCGAGCGCACTGCCATGCCATCGCTGTTGGCTCCACAAGCAGCCCTGCCGCAGGGGGCCACATCCGTCTTCGAATCAGCGCGCTCGTCCCAGCCGTTGCCGGTGAACAAAAAGCCGACCTGGGTTTGGACTGTGGCAGCGGTGTTGGCCGCACTTGCCCTGGCGCTGGGGGCAGCCGCTTGGTTCTTCAGCCGCCCCGAATCCCCGCCCAGTGTTGCGCCGCCCGCCGCGCCTGTGGGTACCACCCCGGCCCCGGCAACACCCGCTGCGCCGACACCAGCGGTGGTGCAAACGCCTCCCCCTGCGCCCGTACCTGCACCCGCGCCAGCACCGGTGAAGGTCGCAGATCCCGTCCCCCCAGCGGCCACGCCTGCAACCAAGTCTCCCCCTGTGCAGGCCGCTTCTCCGGCGCGCCAGTTAGATGGTGGTCAACCCCGTCCCGCCAACAATACCCCCAAAGGCACGCCACCGATTCGTTTAGGGGCGCAACCTAGCGCCAAGGTAGACGCCGACTCGCCTGTTGTGCTGCCTCGCAATGCACCCACAGCCGCGCCCGTGCCGCCCCCAACACCCGCCGCCGCCAACACCGGCGCTGGCCCTCGTTCGATCGCCCGTTGCGCTGACATTCGCCAGCGCGCAGGTTTGGAAGACCTCTCTGCAGAAGACCGCCAGTTCCTGCGCACGCAGTGCCGTTGAAGGGCGCTCCCTAGTTTGAGCGGCTGGTGTTGTGCACATACATAGCATCCAATACCGTTTCAAATCTGGTTCTAACCAGGTACAAATTTGGAGAACGGCCATGACAGCGCGTACCACCATGAACTCGACTTCTCTTTTCACATGGGTTTGTTTGGCCTGTTTGCTATCGGCTTGCGCAGCCCCAGACCCCAACCCATCGGCAGAACCTCAAGCAGCCCCGTCCAAGTCCACGTCTGTGGCCGCTCCAGCGCCGACCGCTGCGGCACCGTCAACCACCGCCACACCTGCTGCGCCACCTCCGCCCATCTTGCCTTTTGACGAAGCGGTGCTGCGCGCTGCCACGTCCTTGCTCGGCAACGCGCCGGCTTTGCAAGGCCGCGCGCCGTTGGTCATTGATCCGCTCATTGATGGGGTTACAGGTGCACAAACCCAAGCCAGCCGCGCCATGGGGGCACGGCTGGCCAACCTGATCCGCGAGCGCTACAACCAGTTTGAAGTGCAACCCTTCAATGCCAGCACGGTGGCGCAGTCACCGTTGATTTTGGTGGGCACCTTCACCGGCGTGAACAAAGAGCGCAAAACCGAAGGTCGGCGTGAGGCCTACCGCATTTGCCTGGCGCTGGCCGACCTGAAAACAGGCAAGCTGGTCAGCAAAGGTTTGGCGTTTGCGGCTGCCGATGGGGTAGACACCACCCCCACCGCTTATTTCCGCGACAACCCGGTGTGGGCCGACGATCCCGCCACCACCGGCTACATCCGCACCTGCCAAGGCACCAAGGCGGGTGACGCCATTCATCCCCAGTACATTGAACGCCTGGCTGCTGCCGCATGGTTGAGCGAAGCGATTGACGCCTACAACGCGGGCAAATATGCCCAGGCCCTGACCTACTACGAAGGCGCGGCCAAGCTGCCTGCGGGTCAGCAGTTGCGAACTTATTCCGGGCTCTACCTCACCAACCTCAAGCTCGGCAAACAAAAGCCTGCCATGGAGGCTTTTGGGCAAATCGTGAACCACGGTTTAGACCAAAAGAAACTTGGCGTGAAGTTTCTCTTTCGCCCCGGCTCCACTGCATGGGGAGGGGACAGCAGCACCAAACTCTATCCCTTGTGGTTGACCGAAGTGGCCCAGCGCAGCGGGCAACGCAATGCTTGTTTGGATGTGACGGGCCACACCAGCGCCAGTGGGCCCGAGCCGATCAACGAACGTCTGTCCCTGCTGCGGGCTGAATTTGTCAAAACCGAAATTGAACGTCGCGCGCCAGGGCTCGGCAAAAGAATGATCGCTAATGGCGTTGGATCCAAAGAAAGTTTGGTTGGAAATGGCAAAGACGACGCGTCGGATGCCCTGGACAGGCGCGTGGAGTTCAAGGTGATTGGATGCTGAACATGGGCAGCACCGTCCCCTGGTCTGAGCGCGACATCGACCAATTGCAAACCCTGCTCGACCACGTGCCCGCGCCCTTGGAGCCGTTGGATGTGAGCATGCTCGATGGTTATTTGTGCGGCGTGCTGTTGCAGCCCCGCCCCGTGCCCGAGGCCCAGTGGTGGCCCCATGTGGTCGATGTGGACGGCCGAGCCCCGCCGCCCAAGTTTGATGCGCAGATGCTGCGTCAATTGGTGCGACGTCGCCATGCCGAGTTGAACGAGGCCATAGGTCGCCGCCTGTGGTTCGATCCTTGGGTGTTTGAAATGGAAGACCACACCGAAGAAAACGGTGGCGGCTTGCAACATCATTTGGACGAAGCCGACGCACCGCCCACCATCGACGCGGTTTACCCCTGGGTGGCGGGCTTCGCTACTGCGGTGGAGCTATTTCCCGGCTTGATGCAACTTCAAGAGAGCGAACTCACCGAACCCCTGGCCTTGCTCTACCGCCATTTGGATGCAGACGACCTGGAAGACGCCGACGCCTTGCTCGCCGAAATTGAAACCCTGGAGCCACCCGAAGATTTGAGTGCTGCGGTCGAAGAGCTGGTTCGCGCGACTTTGTTATTGGCCGATGTGTCTCGGCCTATATCGAGCAAATCGCAGGCGCGTCCGACACGCCCACGTCCACGCGGCGCGATACCTCGGCGTTGAAAAAACAAGTCTCTTGCGTCTGTTGCGGTTTGCAGTTCGTATGTCCATACTGAAATCCACGGGCGCGATTCAAAATGATGTGTATAACGCAACCCTGAGCGAAAACACGTCATTCCAGCCTGCGCTGGAATGACGCACGGATGGGGGTTTCGACACATCACTTTGAATCGCACCCGAAATCCACTGCAAAACCATCTGCCATGAACCAGTCATCTTTCACCTTGCGCTTTGTGTTGAGTTTGGCGCTGGGCTTGATCGCCTGCTCCGAACGGCCAGCCGATGCGCCCCTGGCCCCGGCAGCCAGCGCCCCTGTGCGAGCAAGCACCGCGTCGCCCGTGAATCCCGCATCGCTGCCGATTCAACCCTTTGACGATGCGGTGCTCACCGCCGCCAACAAGCTGCTGTCCAAAGCACCGGCCTTCACCGAGAGAATGCCCCTGGTGATCGACCCCCTGATTGATGGCGTCACCGGCGCACAAACCCAGGCCAGCCGCAGCATGGGTGAACGCTTGGCGCTGCTCGTGCAGCAGCACTACCCACAGTTTGAGGTGCTGCCCTTCAACGCCACCTCTGTTGCTCGTTCGCCCATGATTTTGCTGGGCACACTCACCGGCGTGAACCAAGAACGCAAAGCCGAAGGCCGCCGCGAGGCCTACCGCATTTGGTTCACCTTGGCCGATTTGAAGTCGGGCAAGATCGTCAGCAAGGCCATGGCCTTTTCCACCACCGACGGGGTGGACACCACACCCACTGCCTACTTCCGCGACAACCCCGTTTGGGCCCAAGACCCAGCCACCCAGGGTTACCTTGCCACCTGCCAAGGCAGCAAAGCGGGCGACGCCATCAGCCCGCTGTATTTGGAAAAACTCGCCGCCGCCGCTTGGTTGGCCGAAGCCATTGCGGCTTACGACGCTGGTCAGTTCCAGCAAGCGCTGAGTTACTACCAAGGCGCTGCCGCCTTGCCCGCCGGGCAGCAGTTGCGCACGTATGCGGGGCTTTACCTCACCCAGCTCAAACTCGGGCAAACCCAGGCGGCCATGCAGGCCTTTGGGCTGATGGTGGATCATGGCCTGGAACAACAAAAACTCAGCCTCAAGTTTTTGTTCCGCCCCGGTTCCACCGCTTTTGTGACGGATGCCAATGCCAAGCTCTATCCCTTGTGGTTGACTGAAGTTTCCAAGCGCAGCCAAACCCGACAAGCCTGTTTGCAGGTGACCGGGCACACCAGCGCCAGCGGACCCGAGCCCGTCAACGAGAGGCTGTCGCTGCTGCGGGCCGAGTTCATCAAAGGTGAAATCAAGCGCCGTGAACCTGCTCTTGCGCCCCGTTTGATTGCGGCCGGTGCCGGTTCGCGCGAAACCTTGATTGGCAATGGCCAAGACAATGAAAGCGACGCCCTGGATCGCCGCGTGGAATTTGTGGTTTTGCCATGTTGACAGCAGAAACTGATCTGGCCACCTTGCTCTCCCGCGTCGCCCTGGGCGACCGCCTGGCTTTCGAGCAGCTTTACAAACGAACTTGCGCTCACTTGCTCGGCGTGGCCGTGCGCGTGCTGCACAACACCGACCAAGCCGAAGAAGTGCTGCAAGAGAGCTTCATGAATGTGTGGCACAACGCAAGCAGCTACAGCCCAAGCGTGGCCCAACCCATGACCTGGCTCATCAACATCACCCGCAACAAAGCCATTGATGCTTTGCGCTCGGGCAAGTCTGAAACCAGCCGCACCCAGCCTTTGGACGACGACGCCCTGCAAGTGGCGGGCGATGCCCTGCTGGAACCGCAGCAATGGTTAGACCGCAGCCTGACCCAAGCCCATATGGATGCCTGCATGAGCAGCTTGTCTGCCGCTCAGCGCCAAGCCTTGGCTTTGGCCTACTACCGAGGCTTGGCGCACCCGGAAATTGCCGAGGCTTTGGCCGTGCCCCTGGGCACTGCCAAAGCCTGGGTGCGCCGAGGGTTGGACAAATTCAAATCCTGCCTCCTGGCCGCCGGAGTGCAAGGCGCATGAACTACCTGCAACCCGAGAGGCTGGACGCCTTGGCGCGTGAGTTCGTGCTCGGCACCTTGACGGGCGCGGCACGGCGGCGTTTTTTGAAGTTGCTGCAACAAAGCCCAGCGGCCCGGGTGGCGGTGTCGGTTTGGCAAGAACGTTGGATGACGTTGGAGGCCGAAGCACCCCAGGTCACGCCCAGTCCCCAGGTGTGGGCGGCCTTGGAGCGCCGCATCCATGCCGGGGCGATAGCTGCACCGGCCCGCACTGAGGCCGGTGGCTCCAAACTGGGCGCTTGGTTGCAGAACCTGTTCTCGCCGCGCAGCTTAGGCGGTGCCTTGGTGGGCGTATTGCTGTGTGTGGTGCTCTTACGCATGCAGCCGATTTGGCTAGGCGTAGAACCCTTGAGCGACGGCTTACCTGCGAGCTATGTGGGCCTGCTCACCGACAACCAGGGTCGCCCCACCGTGCTTGCCAGTTCGCGTCGCCAAGGCCAACAACTCACGGTGAAACTGCTGCAACCGATGGCCGTGCCTGCGGGCCAGGTGGCTCAGTTGTGGGCCTTGCCCCAGGATGGCAGCGCCGCCTTCCCTGTGGCCGTGGTGCCCAGCAGTGGCTCGGCCAAACTGGTCTTGAGCCAGTCTTCAGAAAAACTCTTCTTCAATGTGTCGCGCCTGGCGGTGAGTTTTGAAGCAGCCCCTGCCAAAGCCGGTGATAAGCCGAGCAGCGACTTTGTTTTGTCAGGACACTGCGTCAAACTGTGGTGATTTTTTTGATGGATGTGCGTCCATGCGGGACGCTATTGCGTAAGTGTTCAAGAGCGTCAACAACGACGTTTCTTTTAACCCCCCCATAGGAGAGAACACCATGATGACCCGCAGCCAAAAGTTTTTCGTCATTCTCAGTTTGGCCGTGGTTGCCAACAGCTTTGCTGCTGACACTGGCCCCACCACCACCGCGCCCGACCTCTTGGCCACCGCACGCGCCCAAATCGCCGCCAAGAAGTGGCCCGCCGCCTTGGAAGAGCTGCGCAAGGTCAATGACAGCGCCAGTGCCGATTGGAACAACCTCATGGGTTACAGCCTGCGCAAAAGCAATCCACCCGACCTGGTGGCTGCTGAGAAGTACTACAACGAAGCCTTGCGTTTGAGCCCCCAACATCGCGGCGCGCTCGAATACTCGGGCGAGTTGTATTTGATGAAAGGTGACCTCGCTCAAGCCGAACAACGCCTGGCCGCGCTCGACAAAGCCTGCCGCTTTGGTTGCGAGGAATACACCGACCTCAAGAAAGCGATTGAGCGCTACAAAGCCGCAGGCAATCGTTACGTGGCGAAGTGAGTTCGTTGTTGCCTCAGCCTCAAGCCCGATAAACAAACGGCGCGGCAACACCACTGACGCTGCCCGCCAAGTAGCGCTCGATCAAACGCGCACTGCCCATGGCCAAGGTGAAGCCCAAGGCCCCGTGGCCAACGTTGAGCAGCAAGTTGCGCCACCGTGCGGGGCCGAGGATGGGCATGGAGGTCGGGGTGGCGGGGCGCAGACCGGCCCAGGCTTGGGGGTCGGCTTCCAAATCGCATGCCCCAGGGAAGGTCTCGTTGGCACACTTCACCAAGAACTGAATGCGTTCTTGTTGAATGCGCAGGTCGTGGCCCACGAGTTCGGCCATGCCAGCCACGCGCAGGTGCCCACCCAAGCGGGCGTAAACGGTTTTGCGGCGCAGGTCGGTGACGCTGATTTGCGGCGCGGCCTTCGGGCTTTTGAGCGGCAAGGTCACGCTGTAGCCCTTGATGGGGTAAATCGGCAAGTTCAGCTTCATTTGCTGACCGAGTTTGGCCGCATCCGCGCCGTTGGCCAGCACGAAGGTGTCGGCTGTCACCGGGCCTTGCGGCGTTGATACCGCACTGATGCGATCGCCCTCGGTCTGTACTTGGGTGACTTTGCTGCGGTAGTGCACTTGCGCACCCAAGGCTTGAGCGCGGGCGACCAAGGCGTGGCTGAGGAGGTGGGCGTCGCCCACCGCTTCGCCCGGCGTCCAGACAGCGCCGCGCACATATTCGGCATAGGCGGCCAAGGCGGGTTCTCGCTGTAGGCACTCTGCCGCCGAAATCACTTCTTGTTCGCAGCCGAATTGTTTCTGAAAGCGCACCTGGGCGCGTGCACCGGCCAAACCTGCTTCGTCTGCATAGACCACGAGTTTGCCGGGTTGTGCGTACTCAAACTGAAGGTCTTCGGCTTCGCGGGCCCTGTCGAGTTCGTCACGGCTCAAGAATGAAAGAGCCAACAGCGCGCGAGTTGCGTGTTCCACTTTTGATTGGCGACAGGCCGCCATGAATTGCAACCCCCAGCGCATTTGGGCCCATTCGCCAGTTGGGCGAAATTTGAGTGGCGAGTCAGGGTCGAGCAACATGCTCGGCACTTTGCGCAAGGTGGCCGGTGTGGCCAGGGGCTCTACATAGCTGTAGCTCAGTTGAGCCCCGTTGGCAAAACTGGTGGCCTGGCCGGGCGCATTTTGTGCTTCCAGTAGGGTCACTTGATGTCCTGCTTTGGCTAGCACGTACGCAGTCGCGCTGCCCACAATGCCTGCCCCAATCACGCAGACATGGCGGGGTTTGGTGGCCAAAGCCGCTGCCGTTTTCATGCGGACCCCAGTTGTTGCCAGACCAGGGCGGCGGCGGCCAAGTCGGTCAAGCCCACCCCCACGGTTTTGAACACCACGACTTCATCGGCTGCTTCGCGCCAGCGTGCTTGACCTGCATAGATCTCTTGCATGTCCACCACACGTTCGTCTTGAACCACACCGGCGGCTTTGCCTAGGATCACTTCGCCTGCTTCGTGCAGGCTTTGCGGCTTCCACTCCACCACGATGCGCGCGGCGCGGGCCAAGGTGGCATCGTCCAGCTCGCGGCCGGTTGGCAAACTTGTGCCCACGGCGGCCACGAACGCGCCGGGTTTTAGCAAACTGCCGTCAAAGAGCGGGGATTTAGAGCGGGTGACGGTGACCACCACGTCGGCATTGTTCAAGGCCTGCGGCCCCGAGGTTTGGCGCACGGTGATACCAAATTGCTGCGCAGCCTGGGCGCACCAGCCCGAAACATCCGCCAAGTCCACCACGTCCACTTGTTCAAAAGGCAGGGCTTGCACCAAGGCTTCCAAATGAGCGCGGCCTTGAAAGCCCGCACCAAACAGCGCCAATTTGCGGCTGGCCACGCAGCCACGCTGGGCGGCCAAAGCGGTGAGGGCGGGGGTGCGAAAGCGGGTGAGTTCGTTGGCAGGCATCACGGCCAAAGGTGCGCCTGTAGCCGTGTCGAACAAATTCAGCACAAAACCAAACTGGCCGTTCACCGTGGGATACACCTTTTCGGCAGCCAGGCCGGCATCCAACCAAATGGCCCCCATGGAGCTGAGTTTGACGCTGCCGCAGTCAATGCGTTGCCGCGCCTTGATGGCGGCACGGCCATGGGCCAAAGATTCAAACGCTTTGTCGATAGAGGCCGTGACCGCCGCGTAGCTGAGGGTTTGGGTCACTTGTTCGTCGCTGATGAACTTCAACATGGGAGCCTTGCAATGCAATCAAGGCCCCCAGCCTAACGGTCGCCTTTCGGTTTGTGGACGCCATTTTTTTGGCGGCCCATTCGCAAAGCGAATAGGGTCTTCGGCGCATCTCTCAAGGCGATCCGATCAAAAAGTCTTGAATCACCACCTCTTTGGCTGGTGAAATGTCTTGCTGTTTCAAAAAGCCATTCAAGCCCGTCAGCATGTCGTCCGACAACCCCGCCACACCCTGTGGCCCCGTGAGTTGCTGCCGGTTCTTGGACGCCAAGGTGTTTTGCAGCACCAAACCCACTTGGTTCAGTTGGCGCTCCATCAACAGTTTGGCCGCAGTGTCTGCAGCCGCTATGGCCACCTTGGTTTTCACGGGCACGCCATCGGTGGTGGTGGCGCGGATGGTGCCTGGGTTGACCCACACGGGTTTGGGTACTTCGCCGGGGGCCAGGGTGTCAAAGTCGAACCAGGCCAGTGCCATCACCAACACCACAGGCGAGGCACCCAAGAGGATGTAGAACAGCACCATCCAGCCGTTGCGGGCTGGTTTGGGCGGGCGGTTTGGTGGGGCCATAGGGGTTCAAGCCAGGTTCAAGGGCACGCGGCAATCACCTGCGCCACAGAAGCGGTGAGCTTTTTGCCGTAGCCAATGTGCAAAAACTCGTTCGGCCCATGTGCATTGCTTTTGGGGCCAAGCACGCCGCAAACCATCATCTGCGCTTGGGGAAATTGGGCTTGCAGCATGCCCATGAAAGGTATGCCACCGCCTTGGCCCACATAAGCACAAGGCGCACCAAAGTTTGTTTGCGACGCGCTGTTCAGGGCCTGCTCCAACCAAGGCTGAATCTGCGGGGCGTTCCAACCATTGCTCCAGGCGGCGCCGGATTGGCCGTCGGCATGGAAGGTGACTTTGGCGTTGTAGGGTGCGTTGTCTTCCAGCAGCTTTTTGAGTTCTTGGGCGGCACGGGCGGCATCGACCAAAGGCGGTAGGCGCAGCGACAACTTGAAGGACGTGCTGGGCCGCAGCACATTGCCTGCGCTGTGCATGGGCGGGAAGCCCTCCACACCAATGACGCTCAAGGTGGGCCGCCAGGTGCGGTTGAGCAGAGCCTGCAGTGGGTCGGTGGTGGTGGGCAGGCTCGGTTGTCCGTCTGCACCGCAAGCCCAGGGGAAGCCGCGCCAGGTTTGATCGCCCAAAATTTGTGCCGTGGCTCGCATCTGTTCGACGCGTGCGGCTGGGATCTCGCAGTGCAAGCTGGGCGGCAGCAGGCGTCCCGTTTTGGCGTCTTCCAGACGATCCAGCACTTCGCGCAGGATGCGAAAACTCGAGGGCACCACACCGCTGGCGTCACCCGAGTGCACGCCCTCTTCCAGAATTTCCACCTTGAGCACACCGCTGACCATGCCACGCAAACTGGTGGTGAGCCACAGTTGATCGTAGTTGCCCGCGCCACTGTCCAGGCACACCACCAAGGCCACATCGCCCAAACGGCGTTGGAGCACATCAAGATAAGCGGGCAAATCGCCTGAACCGCTTTCTTCGCAACTTTCAATCACGCCCACGCAGCGCGGATGTGGCAGGCCTTGGCGCTGTAACGCGGCAATGGCGGTGATGGCGGCGTAGACGGCGTACCCGTCGTCAGCCCCGCCCCGTCCATAGAGCAAACCGTTTTCCAGCTGGGGCGTCCACGGCCCCAGGCCACTGCGCCAGCCATTGAACTCGGGTTGTTTGTCCAGATGCCCGTACAACAACACAGTGCCCGTGTTGCCAGCCGCCCGGGTATCGCTGGTGTGGGTGGACGCCACCTCAAAAAACAGCAGCGGGGTGCGGCCCGGCAAGCGCAACACTTCCAGTTTTAACCCTTGAACCTTTTGCGCCTCCACCCAAGCGGCCGCATCCCGAACCACTTTGTCGAGCAAGCCGTGCGCCGACCAGTTGGTATCAAACATGGGACTTTTAGCGGGGATGGTGATGTATTCGCTGAGCGCAGGGATGATGGTTTGATCCCATTGCGCATCCACAAACGCGGTGAGATCCGGCTGTGACACGGGCTGTCGCGTGGCGCTGGGCATGTTCATGGCGGTGACCTGGCGAGGAGGAGGGGTGGTTGCAGTGTAGAGCGATCGTTGAAGGATGATCTGCATCACGCTGGCGAGGCTGTGCTGGTGCACACCGGGATGGGCTAGGAGCCTCTGCAAAACCCCGTTCGCCCTGAGCTTGTCCAAGGGTCTTGTCAATCAAATCAAGGACTTCGACATTTGCCTTTAGTCCTGAGCCCGTCGAAGGGTCAGTCCGAACGGTGGGGAGTTTTGCAGAGGCTCCTAGCGGGCGGTTTTTGTATGCCACCTGCCTGATGGTCGCACTGGCATCTTTCGTGTTAACGGGCACGAATCTCGCACCCAACGCGGGGGGATCATGCGAGTAGCATGGTCATGATTGGCGACAAGACTCAAGCTGAGAAGGAAAAGACGTTGCCCGCGCCGCACTTTGACGACATCATAGAGAGGCCTGTTGCTCGCCTTGCAGCTCAAAAAGCAGTGGCCAAACGGACTGCAGCATATGAGTGATAGACCGGAAAATTCGTTGAACACCGAAAGACAACACCCGCTCGGAGAACTATGAACACCAATTCAGACTACCCCAAAGTCGAACGCCGACACCATCAACGCGTGGCGTTCAACAGCGACGCCACATTGCAAACCATAGGTGGCAAGCCGATATCCGTGCGTACCCGGAACATCAGCGTGGGCGGGCTCGGCATTCTCATCTCGCAGGAAATTGCAACGGACACCCGTTGCAAGGTTCACGTTGCCATCCCAGATGGCAGCAGTGATGCCATACCTGTCGAGCTCGTGGCACGTGTGGTGAGTTGCAACTACAACAAGATTGAGGGGGCTTTCATGTTGGGTTGTGAGTTCATCAACCTGACTGCGAACGTGGCGGCGACCATCGCAAGGTTCATGCATTCGCGCTGACGGCGGTTTCGGCTCCCGTTGAATGCGGGACTGGCGGTCAAGCAGCGAGGTTTCGGGATGGGCTAGCCCGGATATTTCACCAGGGACACGCCCGAGTGGGCTGTGATGCGGTGCGCTGGCAAGGCGTGACGACGCTGCGGGCTCGTGCCCGCGAGGAGGAGCAACGCCGAAAGCAGGCCGCAGCACGGCTCAATCAATGGGATGGACGCCCCCACCCGTAACGGCATCGATGTGCCAAAGTGGAGCGTTATGGCAACCACTTGAACCGAGAGAGGCG
>JBJTHI010000241.1:0-1646 GCA_046094425.1 Burkholderiales bacterium
ATTCGAAGCGCTGCGCCGCAGTTGACGGGACACCAACGTTGGTTTGCGTTGGCACGTTATATCGCAGAAAGAATCCTCGCCTTTGTCCCCAACACCAACCTCCCGGAGACGGTCGCTACCGGGTAACTGAGGAAAATAGGTAGAAAGACACCGCCGCATTCAGGTCCGGCAAACGGGTGGACAGGAAGTGGGCCATGCCGCCGCCAAAACAGAATCCAACCACACCCACTTTTCCGCTGCACTCGGGTCTGGCTCTGAGCACACCGGTGGCGGTGAGAAAGTCCTCCCTCACCTTGGCTTGATCAAGTTTGGCAAATAACTCCCGCGCTTTGTCTTCGTTCCCGGGATAACCGCCCAGCGGCGTCAACGCATCTGGTGCAAAGGCCACGAAGTTGTCCAGTGCCAAACGCCGGGTGATGTCTTCAATGTGCGGGTTCAGGCCACGGTTTTCATGCACCACCAAGACGCCGGGCAGTTTTCCAGTGGCATTGGCAGGCCGTGCCAGATACCCCTTCACAATGCCATTGCCATTGGGTGATGCAAATTCGACCGTCTCTGTCTTGATGCGCGCATCATCCTTGGGCACGACTTGGGCAGACGCGAAATCAGGGCTGAGCGAAGCCAACAACATACTGGCCGTCACGCCACCCACCGCAAAACGTTGGGCACGCTCCAGGAAGCCACGCCGATCGATGTCGCCATGAACGTAGGCATCAAACAGAACCAGCAATTCTTGGTCAAAGTCTGCGGCGGTTTTGCGGTTCATTTGAAATCCTTCCAGGAATTCGTTCAACGGCTATCGCGGATCAGTCGATCCACACATTCACCAATGCGCTTGGCGCTACAGGGTTTGGGCAAGTAGGCGTCGTACTGATCAAAGCCGGTGCGCACCGCCGCTTCATCGATGCTGGTGTGCATGGCAATCTTGGAGGCGCAGGTTTTGGGGTCGTTGCGAAGGGCGCGACCCACGGCCAAACCGTCCAGTCCGGGCATTTCTACGTCTAACACGACAGCATCAAAGTGCTCTTGGCTGGCTGCGTCGAGGGCGGCAAACCCGCTGTCCACCAATTTCACGCTGTAACCCTGAGACTCCAGGGCTACCTGAACCAACAAACCCATGTGATCGCAGTCGTCAACAGCCAGGATACGGCCGCGAAAAGTGGGGGTGGGATTGGTGTTCATCCAAGGAGCTTATCGAAGAGCTTGGGCATCGAAAAGGCCCTTGCATCCCCCCTCAGATCTCGCCCAGACGACTGCCTCATTTGCGTGCAAAGGTCGAATGACAAACCCACTGAAAACTCTGAGCCCCGTCTTCAGCCTCGAGCATCAAGCGAGACAAGAAAACTTGAGCAAACCCTCTTGAGCTTTCACAAGAAGATATTCAGCGTTTGCCCTCAAGTTATGCACAACTTTATCCACGGCTTGTCACACAAGAAATTTTTTGGGGGGATGTGCAACGGAATGCATTTTTTTGCTCGGCTGATGTTCAAGGCATCTGTGCCAGCACCACCATGCCGTCTTCATCGGCCACCAGCCAGTCCCCCGGTCGCACCCACACACCTTGAATTTGCACTGCCACATCGGTTTGCCCTTCACTGCGTTTTTCAGTGGGTTTGTCATTCGACCTTTGCACGCAAATGAGGCAG
>JBJTHI010000242.1:0-4256 GCA_046094425.1 Burkholderiales bacterium
TGTCAGAACTGTAGAAGGGAAATGTGACAGTCTCGTGACGATTCCTTCTGTACCCATGTCATTTCCGAGGCCGACTCAGAAAATTCTTTTGCTAGCAATCACTTAGATCGTCACATGGAATTCATGACATTGTCACAAATGATGATCAAGGAGCAGAACCGAGAGACATGGCAAACAATCAGCCGCCTTTGTCATGGGCAGAGGTGCGATCAACAGGCGTACCTGGTTTGGAGGCCAAAAGAAGCGGCAAACTGCCAGACGGAACCGCTTGCCGCGAGCCTGTGAGGCACCATTGCTTCACCTCATGAACCCAGTCGTTGGCCAGTGGCGGCAAAACGGCTGGGTCGGCTTGAGGCCCAGGCTGTGGCCTCTCATCAGCCTGAATCGCAGGGGCTGGGTTCGGTTTTTCTTCCATTAAATTCCCCTGTACTGGTGCGGTCGCACCCCACAGAAGCAAAAGTGATGCCTACTGCTGCATCAGCCGGTGGAGGCGGTTGTCTCACTCACGCGCAGGGTGGCCGCGATGCGTTCAGCGCAGCGCTGGGCCTGGCCAGCGTCTCGCGCTTCCACCATCACACGCACCAGGGGCTCAGTTCCGGAGGGGCGGATCAGCAACCGGCCTGTATCGCGCAGTTCTTTCAACACCTCGGCCTGGGCTTGCTCCAAACCGGGGCTGGCTTTCCAGTCTTGCCCTGGCTGTAAGCGCACGTTGATGAGCACTTGTGGAAACAAGACCACCTCGCTGAGTTGCTCGGCCAAGGAGCGGCCACTGCGCTTGACGGTTTGCAGCACCTGCAAGGCGCTGATGATGCCGTCGCCGGTGGTGTGTTTATCCAGCGCGAGCAAATGGCCTGAGCCTTCGCCGCCCAGCAGCCATTGCCGGGCCGAGAGTTCTTCCAGCACATAGCGGTCGCCGACCTTGGCACGTACAAAGTCCACACCACGACCACGCACCGCCAGCTCCACGGCCATATTGGTCATCAGGGTGCCCACCACACCGGGCACGGCCTGACCTTGGGACAGGCGGTCAGCGAGCATCAAGTAGAGCAGCTCGTCACCGTTGTAAAGGCGGCCTGCGGCATCCACCAGTTGCAAGCGATCGGCGTCGCCGTCCAAGGCCACGCCATAGTGAGCGCCGTGGTCTTTCACCGCCTGCAACAAAGCGGCTGGCGCGGTGGCACCAAAACCTTTGTTGATGTTGAAACCATCGGGCTGGCAGCCGATGGACACCACCTCGGCTCCAAGTTCATGGAACACATCGGGGGCCACGTGGTAAGCCGCGCCGTGGGCGGCGTCCACCACCACCTTCAGCCCTTTGAGGGTGAGGTCGCTGTCAATGGTGCTTTTGCAAAACTCAATGTAGCGGCCTTGTGCATCGGACAAACGCCGCGCGCGGCCCAGGGCAGTGGAGTCCACCCACTGGCGGTGCTCGCCGATGGCCTCTTCCACACTGTGTTCCCACTCATCGGGCAGTTTTTCACCGCGTGCCGAAAAAAACTTGACACCGTTATCGCCGAACGGGTTATGCGAAGCGCTGATGACCACGCCCAAATTCAAACGCAGCGCGCGGGTGAGGTAAGCCACACCGGGCGTGGGCAGCGGGCCGGTGAGCAGCACGTCCACCCCCGCCGAGGCAAAACCCGCTTCCAGGGCCGACTCGATCATGTAACCCGAGACCCGGGTGTCTTTGCCGATGAGAACCGTGGGCCGAGACTCTTGCTTGCGCAACACCCGCCCCACGGCATGGCCCAAACGCAGCATGAAGTCGGCCGTGATGGGGTATTGGCCTACAGTGCCACGAATGCCATCGGTGCCAAAAAATTTGCGAGTCATGGCCAGTCCTTATTTTTGTTTACTTGCGGGTCGATGTTTCGAGTGGGCAGGATTGTCTTTCATCTTGGTGGGAAAAGCCCCGCCGCCCGCCAGACCTTGATGGCGTCCACCGTGGGCGCCACATCGTGGACTCGAACAAGGCGTGCGCCCTGCTGCACGGCTGCCAGGGCAGCCACCACACTGGCGGCGAGACGCTCCCCTACGGCGCGGCCTGTCAGGGCACCCAGGGTTGATTTCCGCGACCAACCCACCAGCAAGGGCTGGTTCAAAGCCAGCAATTGCGGTTGTTGCTGAAGCAAAGTCCAGTTGTGCTCCACCGTTTTCCCAAAACCGATACCGGGGTCGAGCACGATGCGCTCGCGTTGAATGCCTGCTTCTTGCACAACCCGCAAGCGTTCTACAAAAAACGCTTGAACCTCCTGCACTACGTCGCCGTACTGAGGTGACTGCTGCATGCTGCCCGGCACGCCTTGCATGTGCATCAGCACCACGCCGCACTGCGGGTGACTGGCCAACACTTCGACCGCCCCAGGCGAGCGCAAGGCGTGAATATCGTTGATGATGTCCACCCCTGCATCCAGCGCCCGCCGCATCAACTCAGGCTTGACCGTGTCCAGCGACACCGGGCAATCCAAACGCAAGGCTTCTTGCAGCACGGGCCACACGCGCCGGGTTTCCTCTTCCAGCGACACGGGTGCGGCACCGGGGCGGCTGGACTCGCCGCCAATGTCCAAGATGTCAGCGCCCTCTTCGAGCAACCGTTCGCAGTGGGCAACAGCTTGGCGCACTTGGGCCAAAGCCCCGCCGTCAGAGAAGGAGTCGGGCGTGACATTCACGATGCCCATCACCCGGGGTTCGTTGAGAGCTATGCGGTGACGGGTGGTTTGCCAAATCATGGCTGGCGATCTGGATAAGACAAACGGGGCCGAAGCCCCGTTTAACTCAGTTCATTGATTCAAGACTCAGGCCGCTGCTGGCGCACCGTCCGCCACCGGCGCAGCAGGCCCACTGGGCGGCTTGTTATTCGCACCAGGCGTCCAGTCTTTGGGTGGTCGTGGTGGGCGACCGGCCATGATGTCGAGCACCTGATCGCGGTCGATAGTCTCCCAATTCATCAGCGCGTCTGTCATCGCTTCGACTTTGTCGCGATTTTCGTCAAGGATCTTCTGAGCGACGGCGTACTGTTCGTCGAGGATGCGGCGCATCTCAGCGTCGACCTTCTGCTGCGTGCTTTCGCTGATGTTCGCCGTCTTGGTCATGCTGCGTCCCAGGAAGACTTCGCCTTCGTTTTCGGCGTAAACCATCGGGCCCAGCAGTTCGCTCATGCCGTAGCGAGTGACCATGTCGCGGGCAATGCGGGTGGCACGTTCGTAGTCGTTGGACGCGCCTGTCGAGATTTCCTTTACGAACAGGTCTTCCGCGATCCGACCACCGAACAAAATGCTGATCTCATTGAGCATCTGCTTGTAATAGCGGCTGTACTGGTCGCGCTCGGGCAGTTGCCAGGTCACGCCCAGCGCCCGGCCGCGCGGCATGATCGTCACCTTGTGCACCGGGTCGGTGCCCGGCAGCATCTCGGCGACGATGGCGTGACCCGACTCGTGGTAAGCAGTGGCGCGCCGATCTTCCTCTGTCATCACCATGCTCTTGCGCTCGGGGCCCATGTAGAGCTTGTCCTTCGCGCGCTCAAAGTCGATCATTTCGACGACCCGGCCATTGCGGCGCGCCGCAAACAACGCGGCTTCGTTAACCAGGTTGGCCAGATCGGCACCACTCATGCCCGGCGTGCCGCGCGCGAGGATGTCGGCCTTGACGTCGCCACCCACCGGCACCTTACGCATGTGCACATTCAAAATTTGCTCTCGGCCACGAATATCAGGCAAGGTGACATAAACCTGGCGGTCAAAACGGCCCGGGCGCAAGAGCGCAGGGTCAAGAATGTCAGGCCGGTTGGTGGCGGCCATGACGATGACGCCGAGGTTGGTTTCAAAACCATCCATCTCCACCAGCATTTGGTTCAGCGTTTGCTCGCGCTCATCATTCCCACCGCCCAGGCCGGCACCACGGTGGCGGCCCACGGCGTCAATCTCGTCCACAAAAATAATGCAAGGCGCACTCTTTTTGGCTTGTTCAAACATGTCGCGCACACGGGCCGCGCCCACGCCGACGAACATTTCCACAAAGTCAGAGCCCGAAATACTGAAGAAAGGCACTTTGGCTTCGCCCGCAATCGCCTTGGCTAGCAGGGTTTTACCCGTTCCTGGTGGGCCAACCAAGAGCACACCGCGCGGAATGCGGCCGCCCAGCTTCTGGAACTTGGAGGGGTCCTTGAGGAACTCGACCAGTTCCTTCACCTCTTCCTTGGCCTCATCACACCCTGCGACATCGGCAAAGGTGATGCTGTTGTTCGATTCGTCAATCAT
>JBJTHI010000243.1:0-17525 GCA_046094425.1 Burkholderiales bacterium
CCTTGTTGTTGGCGCCCTTTGGCGCGTTTGCACTCAACCTCTCTGCCATCACCGCCGCGATTTGCATGGGCCGCGAACCAGTCGTCTAACGCGCCGGTGAGGGTGATCTCGCGCACAAACGCTGTGACGCGCCCGCCCCGCTGCCACATCACATCCTTGGGTTCGCAAGCCAGCAGTGTGTGGCCGCGTTGTGAGGCTTCGCGCATCATGGCGAAGGTGGAGTCTTTATAGGGCTTGAAGGACTCGAGTGGGTCGGCGATGAAGAGGAGTTTCATAGAGACAAGTCACTGTTGGGCAGAGGAAGGCGTGGCCCGCCACTGTTGCACAAATAAAGCCAGGGCGCCCGCGACCACACCCCAGAAGGCCGAAGCAATACCCCACAGGCTCACGCCGCTCAAAGTCACCAAAAAGGTAATGAGGGCGGCTTCGCGGGTGCTCTCCTCTTTCAACGCAGACGCCAACCCCGTGCCTATGGTGCCCAGCAAAGCCAACCCCGCAATGGCCACCACCAATTCACGCGGAAACGCAGTGAGCACGCCGGTGACGGATGCACCAAAGAGGCCTATCACCACATAAATCAGCCCGCAGCTCACAGCGGCGGCGTAGCGTTTGGCCGGATCTTCATGCGCTTCGCGGCCCATGCAAATCGCGGCGGTGATGGCAGAGAGGTTGAGTGCAAACGCGCCAAAGGGCGCCAACAACAAGGTGGCCAAGCCCGTGAGCGTGATGATTTTGGAGATTGGCATCTCATACCCCGCTGCTTTGATGGCGGCCACGCCAGGCAGGTTTTGCGAGGCCATGGTCACCACAAACAGCGGCAAGGCCAGGCTGACGATTGCACTCACAGAAAACTCGGGCATGACGAACACCGGTGCAGTCAAAGCCCATTGCACCGCGCTTAATTGCAACTGGCCTCTGAACGCCACCAGCAAGGTCGCCAACAGCAACACCACCGGCACCGCATAACGCGGCCACAGCCGCCGCCCGATCAAGTAGCTGCACAGCATCAGCAGCACCAAGCCCCGTTCCGACTTCATCGCCACAAATGCATCCAGCCCGAAGCGCGCCAGCACCCCCGCCAACAAGGCAGATGCAATCGGCATGGGAATGCGACCCATCAAGCGTTCAAACCAACCGGTGATGCCAAAGAGCGTGATTAACAACGCACACACGATGAAAGCACCCACCGCCTGGCCCAGGCTGAAGGCATGGCCATCGCTACTCGCCGCCACTGCCGCCGTGGCCAGGACCGCAGCGCCCGGTGTGCTCCAAGCCACCATCACCGGTTTCTTGAGCCACAAAGAAGGCAGTGCGGAACACAGCCCCATGCCCAAACCCAAAGCCCACATCCAGGAGCTGATGTGTGCAGGCGTGGCTCCCAAACTGGTAGCCGCTTGAAAGACGACGGCCACCGAACTGGTGAAGCCCACCAGCACCGCGACGAAGCCTGCGGTGCCCGCTTGAATAGACCAATCTTTGAAGAAACTCACGGTGGATCCAGGCGGTGGCACAAGGTTGTTGAGGATAGCGGCAATGCCACAAATCCGTGGCCAAGCGCTGCTATGCTGGCGTGCGAGCTTGTAGCCAGCTTCACACCACTGCGAGGAGTTTCTTCATGCGCACCATCTTTTTCTCTGTCGCCGTATTCGGGGTTGCATTGAGCCTGCTTCTGACACCCACAGCGCAGGCGCAAATTCAAACCCAAATGCAGCCTGGGTTGTGGGAAACCACCATGCAAATGAAATCCCAAAGTGGTGAGATGGAAAAAGCCATGGCTCAGGCCCAAGCTGCCATGGCCAAAATGACGCCCGAGCAGCGCAAACAAATGGAGGCCATGATGGGCAAGAGCGGCATGGCCATGGGCGGTGCGCCGAACACCGTGCGCATCTGCATATCCCCTGAACAAGCAGCCGCACGGCAAGTACCGACACGCGATGGTTGCACCCACACCATGCAGCACAGCGGCAATACCACCCGCATGCAGTTCAGTTGCGCCGGCAACCCGCCCTCGTCTGGAGAAGGGCAATTCACCTTACGCAGCCCCACCGCCTACGACGGCGTATTCACCATCACCACCATGCGCCAAGGCAAACCTGAGGTGATGCAGATGAAGCAAGCGGGCAAGTGGCTATCGAGTGACTGTGGTGGCATTAAACCCATGACTGCGCCACCTGCAAACAAAACGAAGTAACTGTCAGCGTGAGGTGGGCAGGTCTTCGGCCCAAGCGTATCCACTGCCTCGGTGTGTGCATATGGGGTCGAGCTCAGGCGCGACGCTCTTGAGTTTGGCGCGCAAGGTTTTCACATGCGCATCGACCGTTCGATCCAGGCTGTCACTGGCGTCGTCCCACACCAGGTCAAGCAAGACGTCGCGGGTGTAGACATGGCCTGGACGTGAGGCCAAGGTTTTGAGCAGGCCGTATTCATAGCGTGACAAATCCAAGCGCTGGCCGTAGTAACGAATTTGGCGTTTGCTGTCGTCGATGGAGATGGGGCCGGCGGACAGCACCGTTGGCTGCGGGGAAGCGGCTAGTGCAACCGCTTTGTTTGAGCGGCGCAAAATGGAGCGCACACGGGCCACCAGTTCGCGTGGCGAAAAAGGTTTGGCCACGTAGTCGTCTGCCCCTAGCTCCAGGCCCACCACACGGTCAATCTCGTCGCTGCGCGCGGTGAGAAACACCACGGGCAACTCTGCGCAACTGGGTAGGCTGCGCAGTCGTTTGAACACCTCAAACCCCATGATGTCGGGCAGGCCCACGTCCAGAATCACCAAGGCCGGGGTTTGTTCGGCCACATGGCGTAAGGCATCTTCACCCGTGGCACACCACAGTGGCTCGAAGCCTTCGGTGCGCAGGGCGTATTGCAAGGTGTCGGCAATGCCGGGTTCGTCTTCAACGATGAGGATGCGCGGTTTGGTGGACATGGGCCAGGGTTTCAATCGTTGGGCAAAAAGCCTTCAATGGACAAATACCGCTCGCCCGTGTCGTAGTTGAAACCCAGCACGGTGGCCCCTACTGGCAGCTCGGGCAGCTTCTGAGCGATGGCGGCCAAGGTGGCACCGCTGGAAATGCCTACCAACATGCCTTCTTCACGCGCCGCACGGCGGGCCATCTCACGGGCGGCTTCGGCTTCCACTTGAATCACGCCATCCAGCAAATCGGTGTGCAAATTCTTCGGAATAAAACCTGCGCCTATGCCTTGAATCGGGTGTGGGCTGGGTGCGCCGCCACTGATCACCGGGCTGGCGCTGGGCTCCACGGCAAACACTTTGAGCTGGGGCCAGCGCTTTTTGAGCACCTGGGCACAACCGGTGATGTGGCCGCCGGTGCCTACGCCAGTGATTAAAGCGTCGATGCCACTCGGAAAGTCAGCCGCAATTTCCAATGCAGTGGTGCGCACGTGCACATCAATGTTGGCAGGGTTCTCAAACTGCTGCGGCATCCATGCATTCGGTGTTTCAGCCAACAACTCTTTGGCGCGGGCAATCGCACCGTTCATACCTTTTTCCCGTGGTGTGAGCACGAAGGTCGCTCCATAGGCCAGCATCAAACGACGGCGTTCCAGGCTCATGCTTTCGGGCATGACCAACACCAGCTTGTATCCCTTCACCGCCGCCACCATGGCCAGGCCCACACCCGTGTTGCCCGAGGTGGGTTCGATGATGGTGGAGCCAGGTTTCAGCAACCCCGCCACCTCGGCGGCTTGCACCATGCCCAGGGCAATGCGGTCTTTGATGGAGCCCCCAGGGTTGCTGCGCTCGCTCTTGATATAGACCGAATGCGTGCTGCCGAAAAGGCGGTTGATGCGAACGTGGGGCGTGTTGCCTATGGTGGTCAAAATGTTTTGCGCAAGCATGGACGGGGCTCCGAAACGTGGGCACGACAAAAGCGCGTGCCGGGGTGCAGAGGATAATCCCGCCATGTTTGCTCCTCTTCAGAACGACACTTTCCTGCGCGCTTGTCTGCGTGAACCCACCACCCACACCCCTGTTTGGTTGATGCGCCAGGCCGGGCGCTATTTGCCCGAGTACCGCGCCACACGTGCCCAAGCCGGCAGCTTCATGGGGCTGGCGACCAACACGGACTTCGCCACCGAAGTCACGCTCCAGCCACTTGAACGTTACGCACTGGATGCGGCGATTTTGTTCAGCGACATCCTCACCGTGCCCGATGCGATGGGGTTGGGTTTGAGCTTTGCGCTGGGTGAAGGCCCTAAGTTTGCGAACCCTGTTCGTGATGAAGCGGCCGTGAACGCCTTGGCTGTGCCCGACATGGCCAAGTTGCAGTATGTATTTGACGCCGTCACCTCGATTCGCCGGGCGCTGCAAGGCCGCGTGCCCTTGATTGGTTTTTCCGGCAGCCCCTGGACGCTGGCTTGCTACATGGTGGAGGGCGGCGGCTCCGACGACTACCGTTTGGTGAAAACCATGCTGTATGCGCGGCCCGACTTGATGCACCGCATGCTCGCCATCAACGCCGATGCGGTGGCGCTTTACCTCAACACCCAAATTGAAGCCGGTGCTCAGGCGGTGATGGTCTTTGACAGTTGGGGCGGTGTGCTGGCCGAAGGCGCGTTTCAGCAATTCAGCCTGGCCTATACCCAGCGCGTGCTCAAACAACTCAAACGTGAGCACCAGGGTGCACGCATTCCCCACATCGTCTTCACCAAAGGCGGTGGTTTGTGGCTGGAAGACATGGCCGACATCGGCTCCCCCCACGCCCCCGACGTTTTGGGGGTGGACTGGACAGTGAACCTCGCCCAAGCCCGCCGCCGCGTCGGCCAGCATGTGGCCTTGCAGGGCAATATCGACCCTAATGTGCTGTTCGCCTCGCCCGAGCAAATCGAGGCTCAGGTGGTTCAAACCCTGGCGAGCTTCGGTCCGCCAGGCGCAGGCACGGGCCACGTTTTCAACTTGGGGCATGGCATCAGCCAGCACACACCGCCCGAACATGTGCGGGTGCTGGTGGATGCGGTACACGTCCATTCCAAACGACTGCGAGCGGTAGCCTGATGGCTGTTGTGGAACGGCTTAAACGGGGGCTGTCAAGTGCCAAATTTGTCGGCATTTTTTACGTTGGGACTTGACTTATCCCCATATTGGCGTCTAGCCCTCAACGCAGCGGTTTTTGTCGCACTGCACGATGGGCATTTCATGAAATCGCTGTAAGTCATTGATTTAATTGAAGCCTCTCTGTTGCTTCGGAAAAGGGCACACTCAGCCAGGGCCAAAGAAATCAAGGATTTAGCTGTTTGATGACATGGTTGCCCACAAAGTTATCCACAGATTGAGTGGACACCCCACAAAGCCCAACAAAAACATGAAGTTAACGCGGTTTTGTGAAAACGACTTCAACTTGAAGCTCCAAGTTTGGTGGAGGGTGTTTTGAGTCATTCATCCACGGTTCGGGTGGTGGTGGAGGCACCGCTGCACAGCGGTTTGACCGGCCCGCTCGATTACACCTGTGAGCGGCCACTTGCCCCTGGCACCTTGCTTCGTGTGCCCTTGGGGCAACGAGAAGTCCCCGGGGTGGTATGGCCGACTGCGGCCGACAACCCCTGCGGTGCCCAGTCGTTAGCAAATATCAGCCCACAGCCGCTCAAGCCGGTGGCGGAGGTGCTGGATGCCTTGCCACCCCTGTCCGCTTCTTGGTGTGCGCTGGTGGAATTTACGTCCAGTTACTACCAGCGTAGCCCGGGCGAGGTGGCGCTGTCGGTTTTACCTCCCGAGTTGCGCAAGCTCGACAATCTGCAACTGCAAAAACAACTGACCAAGTTGCACAAAGCTCGGGGAAGCCAACAGGCTACCGAGAACCTGGTGCCCATCACATCCCCGCGGCTCACACCAGAACAACACCAAGCGCTCACGCAACTGGCAGAACAAACCAGCGCAGGCAATGCGCCCACAGCTTTGTTGTTTGGTGCCACCGGCAGTGGCAAAACCGAGGTGTATTTGCAGGCTGCCGACGCCGCATTGCAGCGCGGCCAGCAAGCCCTGGTGCTGGTGCCTGAGATCAACCTCACCCCCCAACTGGAGGCGCGTTTTGCGCAGCGGTTTGCAGGGCGCTGCATCGTGTCGCTGCACAGTGCGCTCACACCGGCCCAGCGCTTGCGCCATTGGTTGCTGGCGCATTTGGGCCTGGCCGACTTGGTGCTGGGCACGCGGCTGGCGGTGTTCACTTCTATGCCACGCCTGGGTTTGATCGTGGTGGATGAAGAACACGACCCGTCCTATAAACAGCAAGACGGCGCGCGGTATTCGGCACGTGACCTGGCTGTGATGCGCGGCAAACTTGAAAAACTACCCGTCTTGCTGGGCTCGGCCACGCCCTCGCTGGAAACCTGGCAACGTGCCAACGAAGGCCGCTATCTGCGCCTGTCCATGCCCACCCGCATGGGCGGCGCGGTGCTACCCAAGGTGCGGGTGGTGGACATGAATCAGCAACCAAAAGGAAAGGGCGCTAACACCGCCTTGTCACCCCCCTTGCTCGCCGCTTTGCAGCAACGCATTGATGCAGGCGAACAAAGCCTGGTGTTCCTGAACCGGCGTGGTTATGCGCCCGTGCTGTTTTGTGGCGACTGCGGCTGGAAAAGTGGCTGCCCGCACTGCAGCGCTTGGCGTGTGTTTCACAAGCTGGACCGCACCTTGCGTTGCCACCACTGCGGCTACACAGACCGTGTGCCCAAAGCGTGCCCTGACTGCGGCAACTTGGACATCGCCCCCATGGGCCGAGGCACCGAGCAGTTGGAAGAACAACTCGCAGCATTGCTGCATGGCCAAGGCGACACCCCCGCCCGCATCGCCCGCATAGACGCCGACAGCACCCGCCTCAAAGGTGCACTGCAAGCGCAACTGGGTGCCGTGCATGCCGGTGAGGTGGATGTGCTGGTGGGCACCCAAATGATCACCAAGGGCCACGACTTTCGGCGCATCACCTTGGTGGCCGCCGTCAACCCCGACACCTCGCTTTTTTCCAGCGACTTCCGCGCCCCCGAACGACTGTTTGCTTTGCTCATGCAAGCCGCAGGTCGTGCCGGGCGCGATGTGGTCCACGCCGCACGCAGCGAAATGTGGGTGCAAACCTGGCACCCCCAGCACGCGCTCTACGCCGCCCTTAAAGCTCATGACTTTGAAGCCTTTGCAAGCAGCCAGCTCAAAGAACGCGAGATGGCAGGCCTGCCGCCCTATTCCTATTTGGCCTTGCTGCGAGCCGAGGCCAAAACACCCGAGGCTGCGCGGGATTTTTTGCGCGCAGCCGCAGAAATCGCCACGACTGTGCCAGGTCACGAGGGCATCATGGTCTACCCGCCTGTTCCCAACAACGTGGCCCGCGTAGCCAATGTGGAGCGCATGCAGATGCTGGTGGAATGTACCTCGCGCCAAGCCCTGCAACGGTTTTTGAACCTTTGGCTGCCCACCTTGCATCAACTCAAACGCGAGCGCAGCGACGCTTCACAGCGCATCTTGCGCTGGGCCGTTGATGTTGATCCGCTCATGATTTGACGTTCACACGGCATGCGCCCATCCCTCAATCAAGGGGTGCCTTGGTTGCAGTTGGAAACATCCGCGATGGAACATCCCGATACAGTCTCATACAGAGGACGTGCAGGCGCTTCATGCTTTGAAAGCACCGCAAGCAAAGCCCCCGTTGGCGGGCTTGTTTCACATCCTCCACAACCACCAGCACGCAAGCCATGCGCCAGGCCTTTGTTTGCAGCGCGTGCAAACAATTTTTAACTTCAAGGGAATGAAATGAAACGTTTGGTCGTGGGCGGCTCGATTTTGGCGGTGCTGACTGCCTTGATGGCAGGTTGCGCCAGCACAGGAAGCGGCTCGGGAAGCACAGCCTCCAGCGGATCTTCCAGCAACAAAAGCAGCAGTTCGTCGTCCAACCCTTTGGCGGGCTTGAGCTCGGCGCTTTCCTCGGTGGACGCCGGTGGTCAAGGCGCCTCATCCAAAGAAAACAAAGCGGGCGCGGCGCTTGACTTGTTCAAAGCGGCCACCGTATCGGAAGAGGAACTCATGAGTGCCTCTGTGCAAATGCGTGCCTGTGGAGACAGGAAAAACCAAGTGGCCCCGCCGGGCAACAAATATGCGCAACGTTTGGCGAGGTTAACCGCCAAGCATCTGAACGAAGACGGGCTCAAACTCAACTTCAAGGTCTACCTGAGCAACCAAGTCAACGCCAACGCGTCGCCCGATGGTTCCATTCGTTTTTACAGCGGTTTGATGGACATGATGACCGACGCCGAACTCTTGGGCATCATCGGCCATGAGATTGGCCACGTGAAAGCCAAACATTCGCTGGGCAGAATGCGCACCGCTTATATGGCCTCTGCGGGCCGCAAAGCCGCTGCCAGCAGCAAAGGCGCATTGGGTGCCCTGGCCGATTCCGAACTCGGTGGTTTGGCCGAAGCCGTGCTCAATGCGCAGTACTCGCAGAGCAACGAAACCGAGGCGGACGACTACGGCTTGGCCTTCATGAAAAAACACAAGTACGACGCGCGCGCCATGGAATCCGCATTCCGCAAACTCGGCTCCGGTGGCGGTGGCATGCTATCCAGCCACCCCAACTCGCAAGAGCGTGCCAACCGCATGCGCGACAAGCTGGGCTCAGGCAAATAAGGGTTCAGCCTTCAACAAAAAAAGCGGCTTCGGCCGCTTTTTGTTTTCGGGCTTTCGGATTGATGTGCGACACTCACGCTCGTGAACTCCAGTCACACCGCCCTCAACCCTCAAAGCCGCTGCCTGGCTTCGATGGTGTGCTGCGCGTGTGTAAGCCAGCCTGCCCGCTCGATTACTCGCTCCATTCGAATTAGCCTGGGTCGTTGAGCTGCGGCTGCGTGCCGGTGCCCTTCGACCCGAATGAATTCTTTGCTGTGCCCGCGCCCCGTGCGCCAAGCCAGCCTCATTCTTTGGCCCCGAATTCGTTGGAGAAATAAATGTCCTTGAACCCTTTGCCCCCCTGGGATTCCTCGCTCGACCTCACCCTGCAAGACTTTCAACAAACCGCTGCCCGCCTGCAAGGCCAGGTGCTCACCACGCCGGTGTGGCGCTGGCAAACCGGTGTGGTGCAAACCGCACTGAACCCGCAGACCGAGGTCTGGCTCAAGCTGGAGCTGTTTCAAATTGCGGGCAGCTTCAAACTGCGCGGTGCACTCAACTGCATAGGTGCTATGGGTCTAGAAGCCAAGCGGCGCGGTGTGGTGGCCGTGAGTGCGGGCAATCACGCCATTGCAGTGGCGTATGCCGCACGCCTGGCTGGCACCTCGGCCACCGTGGCCATGCCCCAGCATGTCAGCCCCGCGCGCGTGCAAGCCTGCCAAGAACTCGGTGCCCAGGTGGTGTTGAAGCCCGATGTGCATGCTGCGTTCGCCCATGCCGATGAGTTGGTGGCACGCGAAGGGTTCACCATGATCCATCCCTTCGATGGCCCACTCACCGCCCAAGGCACCGGCACGGTGGGACTGGAGTTGATGCAACAAGTCAGCGGCTTGGATGCAGTGATTGTGCCCGTGGGCGGTGGCGGCTTGCTGGCAGGCATCGCAAGCGCCGTGAAACGTTTGAACAAACGCTGTCAGGTGTTTGGCGTGGAACCCGAAGGCGCAGACGCCATGAACCGCAGTTTTGAAGCCGGAGAACCGGTGCGCTTGGAACAAGTGAATTCAGTGGCCGACAGCCTGGGTGCACCCTATGCCTTGCCCTACAGCTACAGCCTGTGCAAACGCCACGCAGACGGCATGGTGCGCGTCTCCGACGACGCCATCTGCCAAGCCATGTACTACACCTTCCGCGACATGAAGCTGGCCGTGGAACCGGCAGCCGCCACCGCCCTGGCCGCGCTCTTGGGGCCACTGCGCGCGCAACTCAATGGCAAGAAAGTGGCGCTGATCGTTTGTGGCAGTAACTTGGATGCGGGGCGGTTTTCGGAGTTGCTGGCGCGGGGGCAGTCATTGGCTGCCGGGGCGGATTGAAAGTAAGGCTAAATTGCATTACTCTATCAACTCTCAATGAATGAAGGGAAACCCTGTCCATGACCACATTAACCGTCACCTCGCGAGGGCAAGTCACCTTCAGGAAAGACGTGCTCAAGCACCTGGGCATTAAACCGGGTGAAAAAATCGAGCTTGATTTATTGCCTGATGGCCGAGGCATGCTCAAGGCGGCACAGCAGACTGGCCACATTGGTGATTTTGTCGGTTTGCTCAAGGGTAGAAGCAAAAAAGTAGCCACGCTTGAGGAAATCAACCAAGCCAGTGTCAAGGCTTGGTCGGGTCAAGCGGGCAAAAAATGAAGGTCGCCGTTGACACCAATGTGCTGGTTCGCGCGGTGGTGCTTGACGACCCGAAACAAGCCAAGGTGGCGGCCAAAGTCATGCGTGATGCGCAGGTGATTGCGGTGGCGCTGCCATGCCTGTGCGAGTTTGTATGGGTGCTGCGCAGCGTGTATGGTTTTGAAGCGCAAGACATCGCGCAGTCGATCCGAGCTTTGCTGTGCAGCGCCAAAGTACAAATGAACCGGCCCGCCGTAGAAGCCGGTTTGGCCGTGCTGGAGGCAGGCGGTGACTTTGCCGATGGGGTGATTGCGTATGAAGGGCTTTGGTTGGGTGGTGACACCTTTGTGTCCTTTGACAAAAAAGTGGTGTCGCTGCTGACCGCACAAGGTCAATCGGCGCGTTTGCTGTGATGAATCACGCAAGCCCCAAACCCGGCGTGGCCGCCAGCAAGGCCTGGGTGTAGGCCGTTTGCGGTCTGTTGAACAAAGCCTCTACCTTGCCTTCTTCCACAATCGCCCCGTCTTTCATCACCAGCACGCGGTGCGCCATGGCGCGGATGACGGCGAGGTCGTGGCTGATGAAGAGGTAGCTCATGGCGTAACGTTGTTGCAGGTCGGCCAACAAAGCCAGCACTTGTTGTTGAACGGAAACATCGAGGGCCGAGGTGGGTTCGTCCAGCACCAGCAGTTCAGGCCGTAGCACCACGGCGCGGGCGATGGCAATGCGTTGGCGCTGGCCGCCAGAGAATTCATGCGGATAACGCGAGAGCAAATTGGTTGTGCCCGACGCCTCGCTCAAACCCACCTCCTCCAACATCGCCACCACGCGGGCTTGGCGCTCGCTGCGGTTGAGTTCAGGGTGGTGCAACTCCAAACCCTCTTCCACAATTTGGCCCACCGTGCGACGTGGACTGAGCGAAGCAAACGGGTCTTGAAACACCACCTGCATGCGTTTGCGCATGGCACGCAGCTCGGTGTTGTTGGCGTTATCGATGCGCTGGCCGCCAAAATGCACTTCACCACCGGCCATTGGCTGCAGTGCCAGCAAAGCCATGGCCAAAGTGGTTTTGCCCGAGCCCGATTCGCCCACCAGCCCCAGCGTTTCACCGCGACGCACTTGCACCGACACCTGGCGCACCGCATTCACATGGTGCTTTTTGAACCAACCTTCAGAGCGGCTGAACCGCACTGCCACCTCTTTGGCTTGCAGCAAGACGGGGGCGTCTGCCGCCACCTCGGCCACGACACGCTGCGGGCGGCTGGCGAGCAAACGCTGGGTGTAAGCATGCTGAGGATTCGCAAAAACCGTTGCGGTCTCCCCCACCTCCACGAGATGCCCTTTTTCCATCACGCCCACGCGGTGCGTAAAACGGCGCACCAGGTTCAGGTCGTGGGTGATGAAGAGCAGGGCCATGCCGAACTCGCGCTGCAGGTCGTCCAGCAGGGCCAGGATTTGCGTTTGCACTGTGACGTCCAATGCCGTGGTGGGCTCGTCGCAAATCAAAAGCTCAGGCTGGCAAGCCAAGGCCATGGCGATCATGGCGCGTTGACGCTGGCCGCCACTGAGTTGGTGCGGGTAGGCATTCACCCGCCTCTCGGGCTCAGGAATGCCCGTGCGTGCCAGCCACTCAATGGCTTTGGCATGCGCTGCGTTTTTGTGCAGCCCTTGGTGCAGCCGCAGCACCTCGGCAATTTGGTTGCCCACGGTGTAAAGCGGGTTCAGCGCCGTCATCGGCTCTTGAAAAATCATGCCGACACGAGCACCTCGCACGCCGCGCATTTGGCGTTCGCTGTAGGCCATGAGGTCGTCGCCATTCAACCGAATGGCGCCCGAGGTTTGTGCGCCCTCGACCAAACGCAGGATGGACAGGGCGGTGATGGACTTGCCCGAACCGGATTCACCCACCAGACCAAATTTTTCACCTGCGGCGACGTTGAACGACACGTCGTTCACCACCGTGCTCGCGCCGAAACGCACATTCAAACGATCAATGTCGAGCAGCGATTGCGTCATGATTTGCGAGTGTCAAATGCGTCGCGCAAAGCGTCGCCAATGAAGGTGAGCAGCAGCATGGTGAGCACCAGCAGCAAGAAGGTGGGCACGATGATCCACCAGGCATCTAAATTGTTTTTGCCTTGGCGCAACAACTCGCCCAACGAGGGCACCGAGGGCGGAACGCCCAGGCCCAGGAAGTCCAGCGAGGTCAGCGCCAAGATGGCCCCGCTCATGCGAAACGGCAAGAAGGTGATGATGGGGGTGAGTGAATTGGGCAGCACATGCCGCCACATGATTTGCGGGTTAGACAGGCCCATGGCGCGCGCCGCCTTTACATACTCCAAACCCCGGTTGCGCAAGAACTCGGCACGCACATAGTCAGACAAACCCACCCAGCCAAATAAACTCAGCAGCACCAAGAGCAAGAGCAGCGAGGGCTCGAAGATGGAGGCAAAGATGATGAGCAAATACAGCTCAGGAATGGCCGTCCAAATTTCGATGAAACGCTGCAAGAGCAAATCCACCTTGCCGCCGAAATAACCTTGCACCGCGCCGGCCAGCACACCGATCAAGGTGCCTGTGATGGTGAGGGCCAAGGCAAACCAAATGCTCACGCGAAACCCGTAGAGCAGGCGCGCCAGCACATCGCGGCCATAGGGGTCGGTGCCCAGCAGGTTGTCTTCGTTCGGGCGCACTGGGCTTGCTTGCGGATTGAAGTAGTTCACCGAGTTGGCCGAGTGTGGGTTGAGGGTAATCCAGGCGTGGTTGCCGTCTTCTTTGAATTTGTCGGTGATGAAGGGGTCTTTCCAATCCGTGGGTGTGCCGAAGTCGCCACCCAGGGCGGTTTCCGGTGGGTTGTTCAGAATAGGAAAAATCCACTGGCCTTGAAACTTCGCGGCCAAGGGTTTGTCGTTGCTGATGAGCTCGGCACAGGTACTGAGCAGCAGCATGGCGACGAACAGCACCAGCGACCACAGGCCTAAACGATTGCGTTTGAAGCGTGCCCAAGCGCGTTGGTTGGGCGACATGGAGGGCGAAGAAACTGGGCTCATGGTGTTCATCGCCTCAGCGTCCCACCGACGAAAACTGCACGCGGGGATCGACCCACACATACAACAGGTCTGACACCAACTTCACCACCAGTCCAATCAGGGTAAAGAGGTAGAGCGAACCCAGCACCACCGGATAGTCACGCCGCACCACCGCCTCATACGAGAGCAAACCCAAACCATCGAGCGAGAACAAGGTTTCGATGAGCAGCGAGCCCGCAAAGAAGGCCCCCACAAAAGCGGCTGGAAAGCCGGTGACCAACGGGATGAGGGCATTGCGGAAGATGTGTTTGTAAAGCACCTGCTGCTGCGAGAGCCCCTTGGCGCGGGCCACCAGCACATACTGTTTTCTGATTTCTTCCACAAAGGTGTTTTTGGTGAGCAAGGTGGTGACGGCAAAGCTGCCGATCACCATGCAAATCAAGGGCAGGGTGAGGTGCCAGAAGTAGTCCACGATGCGCGCGGGCCAGGAGAGTTCGTTCCAGTTGTCAGACGTTAAACCGCGCAGCGGGAACCAGTCCAAGAAAGTGCCTCCCGCAAAAAATACGATCAACAGCAAACTCAAGACAAAACCGGGAATGGCGTAACCCAAGAGCACGAAACCGGTGGTGACCACGTCAAACCGTGAGCCCTCGCGCACGGCTTTGAGCACCCCCAAGGGCACGGAGATCAAGTAGGAAATCAAAAACGTCCACAGCCCCAGGCTGATAGAAACGGGCAGTTTTTCTTTGATGAGTTCCCACACGTCTTTGTTGTGCCGGAAGCTGCGCCCCAAATCAAACTGCAAAAAGTTCTTCAGCATGTCGAAGTAACGCACATGGGCGGGTTTGTCGAAACCGTAGAGGGCTTTGAGTTCGGCGAGTTGTTTGGCGTCGGTGTCGCGGGCCGATTTGTAGGCGCTAGATTTGGCCTCACCGTCGATCTGGCCCGCCTTGACCTCGGACATGAGTTGCTCCACCGGGCCACCGGGCACAAACTGAATCACGATGAAGGTGATGGTCAGCGCCCCCAGCAGCGTGGGCACCATCAAGAGCAAACGTTTTAGTACATAGAACCACATGGTGTGAGTGAGCCTCGTATTGTTCAGCGCACCGCGCCGTCTTTGATCCACCAGTTCGTCACAGCCCAAGGCGGTTGCTCGGCAGACGGTGCTTCCAAGGTGAAATTCTTGGGCCGCACCGCCGGCATGCCAAAACGGTTCCAGTAGGACGCGGGCTCATCGGCGGCGTACAGGTCGGGCACTTGCCAATGGTTCCACATGACCACCCTATCCAAAGCACGGGCCGCGTCTCGCAATGCCTCCAATGTGGTCGCTTGCGCCATGGCTTGAATGAGGGCATCCACCGCCGCGCTTTTCACGCCACGGTAGTTGCTATTGCCTTTTTGATCAGCGGCTTTGCTGCCCAGAATTTGTTCATACAAGGCAGCGCTGGGCAAGGTGAAATCCCCACCCGCGAGCGTAACCACGTCAAAGTCAAATGCGTCCAAGCGGGTTCTAAAGAGCGCAAAGTCCACCACCCTGATGTTCATGCGTATGCCGAGTTTGCGCAGATTGCCTTGCCACATATGCAGTCGAGGGTCTTCTTCGCGCGTGCTGAGGTACTCGAACTCGAAGGCATCGCCCTGGGCGTTGCGCAATTGGCCGTCCGCCGCCAGCCTCCAGCCCGCTTGTTCTAGCAAAGCTCTGGCTTTGAGCAGATTGGCTCGCAGTTGTTGGGGCTTCAGCCCGGTTTCTGGCGCACGATAGGGCGGGCCAAATACTTCCTTGGGCAGTTGTGAGCGGAAGGGCTCCAGCAGTTTGAGTTCGCCGTCGGAAGGAAGCCCCTCGGCCGCAAACTCCGAGTTATTGAACAAGCTGTTGGCGCGCTTGCGTAGTTTGAATTTGTTGATGAAATCGAAGTCGTAGGCGTGTGCCAAGGCGAATCGAACGCGGGCATCTTGAAACAGCGGCCTTCGCAAATTCAGCACATGGGATTGCAATGCTTGGCCGGTCTGGGTTTCAAACGGGTCTTTCAGAATGCGCCCATCGCGCCACTTTGGCCCTTGGTGCTGACGCACCCAATTCGCTGCAGAGTACTCTTTGAACAGGTCGAACTCGCCCGCCTTGAAGGCTTCGCGCGCCACTGGTTCATCCAGGTAGTAGCGATAGACCACGCGGTCAAAGTTGAAGAAGCCTTTGCGCACCGGCAAGTCTTTGGCCCAATAGTCGGGGATGCGCTCAAACTCAATGCGTCGGCCCGTGTCCACCTCGGCAATTCGGTAGGGGCCGCTGCCGATGGGGTATTCGGTGATCACGTCGTCGAACTTTTTGCCCTCGCCCCATTTTCTAGAGAACACGGGGAAGGCACCTGCGGTGAACAGCGCGTCGGTATTTTTCTCGTTCAAATCAAAACGCACCGTGCGCTCGTCCAGCACCACCACCGCTTTGATGACAGACAACACGGAACGTATGGCGGGTGAGGTGTATTTGCTGGTGAGTTGCGCGTGGCTGTATTTCACGTCCTGCGCCAACACCGGCTCACCGTTGTGGAAACGCGCCAAGGGGTGGAGCCGAAAGGTGATGGAAGACTTGTCGGGTGCGATGAGCATTTCCTTCGCCAGCAGGCCGTACATGGTTTGCGGCTCGTCGCTGGACTGCACGGTCAGCGGCTCAATCAAAAACATGGTCACCCCGGCGGGGGCGCTGCCTTTGATGGTGTAGGGGTTGAATTTGTCAAAGCTGGTGCGCCGATCCGGGTTGCGCAGATACAAGGTGCCGCGTTTGGGCGCATCCGGATTCACATACTCAAAGTGCGTAAACCCCTTGGGGTATTTGGGCTCGCCATAGGCGGCATAGGCATGTACCCACTGGCCTTCGGCGCTGTAGGCCGGGGCAGCAAATAACAAAAGCGCCAACGACAGGACAGCGCCACAAAAACGAAAAGCTGGAGCCAAGATCTTCATTGTCATGACGCGCATGCTAACCAACCCCGCGTATTGAACTGGCACCCGCGCCCTGTCCTGCGCCCAAAAGCCACGCCAATACGCTGAACGTGACAAAGGCCAACACCGTGCTGGCCATGATGATGCGGGCCACCCGGCCATTGTCGGCGCCGTAGCGCTCGGCCAGCAGCGATACATTGCTGGCGCTGGGTAAAGCGGCAGCCAGCACCAGCACGGTCAGGCCAAATGACGACACCGGCAGGCCCAGTGCCCGTGCCATCCAGCCCACCAGCAGGACCAGGAGCGGATGCAGCAACAGTTTGATGAGGGCCACGGGAACAACGTGGCGCAGCGGGGTTTGATGAGATTTTCCAAGGGCAGGGCTGTGCTGGCCCGAACGCCACAGCACCGCACCGATGGTGAAGAGGGCTACAGGGGAGGCGGCATCGGCGAGCATCTTGATCACTTGGGCCGCGGGGCCAGGCAAGCTGATGTTCAGCGCAGCCACCAACGCGCCCAGGCCAATCGCCCACGGCAGCGGGTTGGTCAATGCGCCCCGCAGGGAGCGCGACACGGTGTGCCAGGTGCTGGAAGAGGTGGACGAGTTGCCCGCTGTGGGTTGCACTTGGGCGAGTGCGATGCACAAGGTGCTGGTGAGCACCAGGTCCACCAGCACCGTGCCGATCACCGGGCCCGCCGCCGCTTGTCCGAGCAAGGCCACCAAGAGCGGCACGCCCATGAAGCCGGTATTGGGGAAGGCCGCTACCAAAGCGCCAAAGGCGGCGTTTTTCAGATCCACCCCTTGTTCAATCTCGCGCAAACGCCAGGTGAGCATCACGGTGAAAAAGACAATCACCAAGGCCGAGGCAGCGTAAATGCCGATGAGCACCGGGTCGATCAACTGCTTAAAAGGCATGCTGGAGCCAAACCGGAACAGCAAGCACGGCAGCGCGAAAAACAGCACAAAGGTGTTCAAGCCAGGAATGGCCGCCTCGGGCAACACCTTCTGCCGCGCAGCCAGGTAGCCGCAAAGCACCAGGGCGAAGAAGGGGATGGTGACGGAGAGGATGGCTTGCATGGCGGGCATTGGGAAGGGCAAGCGGGAGTATCGCAAGGAACAATCCACGTGAGGCCGCTATGATCCGCCCCCTCACCCCAACCCTCTCCCCCGAGTACGGTGGAGAGGGGGCTTTGCGTTTGACCATCCCGGGCCCAAGGCAGTCGCATACACGCCGCTTCTAGAAACAGCGCCTGGCAGCCCCCTCTCCCTCTGGGAGAGCGTGGG
>JBJTHI010000244.1:0-3794 GCA_046094425.1 Burkholderiales bacterium
GGATCTGAAAAACGGGATTGGCTTGCGTATCGGCCATAAGAAGTCCTGAGATAAAAAAGCTGGCCGGATGACCAGCGCCGGATTATCTCAGGCCCTTGGCGGGGCGAGGCCCGCAGCCCCCCGATCAAGCGCCCTAGGAGGCAGTTTGCGCGTTATGAAGCAGGGGCAGCAGGCCCCCCTTGGCATCCAGAGCCATCAGGTCATCGCAGCCGCCCACATGGGTCGGGCCAATGAAAATCTGCGGTACGGTCCGACGCCCGGTCAGGGCCATCATTTTCTCGCGCTCGCGGGGCACCTGATCGACACGAATCTCCTCGACATGCTCCACCCCGCGGCGTTTGAGCAATTGCTTGGCCTGCTGGCAATAAGGGCAGACGGCGGTGGTGTACATCTTGACGGCTTGCATCGTCGCTCCCCCCTATCAAGCAGCCGATTTTTCAATCGGCAAACTGGCTTCGCGCCAAGCCGCCGTGCCGCCCACCAACGCACGGCTGTTCTCGTACCCCAATTTTTTAAGCGTCGCCACGGCGCGGTTGGCACGCCCACCCGTGGGGCACAGCACCACCAGAGGCAAGGCTTTGTTCTTGGGCAAATCGGTTGAAGTTTCCAACCCCGCCAAAGGCACGTTCTTGGCCCCCGCAGCATGGCCTTCGGCAAATTCTTGGGCCTCGCTCACGTCTATGAGCACCGCCTTTTCGCGGTTGATGAGCATCACAGCCTCTGTCGTGTTGACCCGACTCTCCCCGGCGCGTTTGTTGAACATGGGCCAAAACAGCAAACCGCCCGAGACCACGGCCAGCAAAATCAATACAAAGTTATCGATCAGAAACTTATCCACGGGAGAATCCAAGGCGCACCGGAAGAGCCCGGCAAAGGGCCGGATTATAGAATTCGACCCTTTGAAGCGGCTCCTATGCCGACCATTCCCCTGGGCTGACCCAGGGTGTTCACTCCCCGCCCCAATACCTTTTTTGAACCCCCTTTGCCATGTACAAACTCGTGCTCATTCGCCACGGTGAATCCACCTGGAACCTGGAAAACCGCTTCACCGGCTGGACCGACGTGGAACTCACGCCCCTAGGCGTGCAGCAAGCCAAGCAAGCCGGTAGCCTGCTCAAAGAAGCTGGTTATGAATTTGATGTGGCTTACACCTCTGTTCTGAAACGCGCCATTTGGACACTCTGGCACTGCCTAGACAGCATGGATCGCACCTGGCTGCCCGTGCAAAACCGCTGGCAACTCAACGAGCGCCACTACGGTGCCCTGCAAGGCCTGAACAAAGCCGAAACCGCCAAACAATACGGCGACGAACAAGTGCTGGTCTGGCGCCGCAGCTACGACACGCCCCCTCCCGTGCTCGCAGCGGAAGACCCCCGGGGCCAACGCCACGACCCGCGTTACGCCAAACTCAAACCCGAGGATGTGCCCCTGACCGAATGCCTCAAAGACACCGTGGCCCGCGTGCTGCCCCTGTGGAACGAGGAACTCGCCCCGGCAATCAAGGCAGGCCAACGCCTGGTGATTGCCGCCCACGGCAACAGCATTCGCGCGTTGGTGAAGTACCTGGACGGCATTTCCGACGACGCCATCGTCGGCGTCAACATTCCCAACGGCATTCCGCTGGTGTACGAGCTGGACGCGAACTTGAAGCCCATCAAGAGTTACTACTTGGGGGATGCGGAAGCGGCGGCCAAGGCAGCGGCGGCGGTGGCGAATCAGGGCAAAGGATGAATTGTTGAATGGAGTACAAGCTGGTCGGTAAAACTGGTGCGGTACTGGGGTTTCGCACAAGCCTAGATTTGTACGAAAAGCTAAAACGCGAAGGGGCGCGGCTCGAAGGTCGGTGGCATCCCGACGATGCTTTTAACTTTTTAGTCACCGCTTGGCATCTGTACGAAGATTGGTTGACAAAAGATCGCGCGACTCAACCGGAACTTCAACTTGCATCCCAGAAGCGACGAAAAAAACAGCTACCAGAGCAGATGGTCTTCTTGCTCGCCGTGTTGCGTGATCTGGCCAATGGCAGCAAGCATCTGGAGTTAGACCCGAAGTCCACCCAAAACCGTGTAATCACTGAGACTCATGACGGAGGAATAGACGACTACTGGGCCTACTTCTTTCAGGAAGGCATCGTCGGTGTCATCGCATACGACGTGTCGGGGGACGTTTACTACTTCAGCATTCGGACTCTGCGCAACCTGGTACTCGAGTACTTTGCGTGGGTGTTTGACGATGCTCAACCCGTCGCTTCGTTCCCCGGACAGTTGACTTACAAAATTTGGCGATGTGCGCCAAAGAGCAATGAGCCTGGAGCCATTCCGCCGCGTGGATCGATCGTGGACGATTCAGTCAATGATGGTTTTGTTCGGGACGATGCTCCAAGCGAGAACTTGATTTGAGCGCTGGGGTTCAAACCGACAAGAACGGGTTGGTCACACCAAACCCATCTCGTCCAAACGCAACAAAATCGCCGTTCTATCGCTGCGCGCCACCTCCCGCCAATCACGGTTTTCTTGGGCACCGACCAGGGCGTAGAGCAGGTTGCGGCTGACTTTGGTGTGGCGTTGTTTGAGTTGGCGGTAAACCTCAAACACATCCACCGCTTGCAAATCGGTGGCCTGGTAGATGCCTAACTCAGCCAACCAGGCCAGGGACGTTGGCCCGAGGCCGCGCATGGTGGGTTGGGAGCAAGAGGGCATATTGCTGCAAGCAACAGGACGGAGTCCTCAACGAACTGGTGTCACCGCACTAGCCACATCGGTTTGCGAAAAATCATCGCCTTTGAACAACAGTGGAAGACCGCGCACCTTGGCCAAGGCGTAGCTGAAAACGTCGCCAAAGTTCAAGCTGGCGGGGTGGCCGCTGCCTTTGCCGAAGGTGACGAAAGCGGCATAAGCTGCATCCATCTCGGCAGCACCGGGTGCGACCAACTCAAACGGGGGCAGGCGCAACAAGTCGTCCAATAAAACCACCGCGCGCTGGCCACGCCTTCCATGCACCACCATGCGGGCCTCGACCACGGAGACGGTGCTGACCAGCACCTTGGACGACTGGGCCACCACCTGCAAAAACGCATCACGCTCAGGCTCATTGAAGGCAATGGCCACCAAGGCCGAGGTGTCGGCCGCAATCACCTTGGCAACCCGTGTTCGTCCCACTCCAAGGGGTTGAAAGCACCAGGCAGGTCGGGAATGCGATCGAGTTGCGCTAGCAGCGCCACCATGCGGCTGGGCGTGCCTGCACGCACCGCCCGCACTTGGGTTTGTGCCAACAAACGATCCACGGCGGACTCGACAGCCGCTGTTTTATTCAAGCCGGTGAGTGCTGCCAAACGCTCAATTTTTTCCACTACTTTGCGGTTGGCGATTTGCAAGGCCATGATGTTTTTACCGAAAAATGTTTATGTATTGACCTGCAATGTACACGTCAACATTCAAGGAGTCAACCAAGAAATGCCGCCCCGCAAACCAGGGTTTTCTCCCGGCTACCGCGCCAGCACCCGCTTCAGCGCCGCCCCGGTGTGGCTGTTGGTGTTTTTGACCAAGGCTTCTGGCGGGCATTCGGCCACCACCGCACCACCGTGCACACCGCCTTCGGGCCCCAGGTCGATCACCCAATCGGCTTCGGCGATCACATCCAGGTCGTGTTCGATGACGACCACGCTGTGGCCGCCATCAACCAAGCGGTGCAGCACATGAATGAGCTTTTCCACATCGGCCATGTGCAAACCCACGGTGGGTTCATCCAGCACGTACAAGGTGTGGGGGGCCAGCCCGCGCCGGGCCGTCCCAAGC
>JBJTHI010000245.1:0-2096 GCA_046094425.1 Burkholderiales bacterium
TCCAGCGCCTACACCTGCATCAAGGCGATCAGCAAGAAGAAGCTCGAGATCATCGCCGCCTTCCGCGAGCAGTTCGTCGCGGGCGCGCAGGCCCAGGGGCTCTCGCAGCAGCAGGCGGAGGAGGTCTTCGCGCTGATCGAGAAGTTCGCGGGCTACGGCTTCAACAAATCACACGCGGCGGCCTACGCCCTCTTGGCCTACCAAACCGCTTGGCTCAAGGTGCATTACCCGGCGGAATTCACCGCCGCCAACATGAGCGTGGCGCTGGACGACACCGACAAGCTCAAGATTTTTTACGACGATGCGGTGGCCTTGGGGCAACGGTTTGAGCCGCCCAACATCAACACCGGCACTTCCTTGTTCGAGCCAGTGGCCGACGGTGTGGTGCGTTATGGACTCGCTGCGATCGACACGGGCACAAAAATCAAACAACGATTTGAAAGGACCGCCTTCCTCCCGTGCTGCCACGATGGCCTCCACCGCGCTTTGTCCCGTCCCTTTCACCGCCGCCAAGCCGTAGCGCACCACACCATCGGCGACCGGCTCGAACAAAGCCGTGCCTGTGTTGATGTTTGGCGGCTCAAACTGCAAGCCCAGCTCCAGTGCGTCGTCGTAGAACACCTTGAGCTTGTCGGTATCGTCCAGCGCCACGCTCATGTTGGCTGCAGTGAACTCCGCCAGGTAATGCACCTTGAGCCATGCGGTCTGGTAGGCCAAAAGCGCATAAGCAGCCGCATGCGACTTGTTGAAGCCGTAGCCCGCAAACTTCTCCATCAAGTCGAAAATCTCGTTCGCCTTGGGCTCGGGGATGTTGTTCTTGGCGGCACCTTCGGCGAAGGTGGCGCGGTGGGCCACCATTTCTTCCAGCTTCTTTTTGCCCATGGCCCGGCGCAGCAAGTCCGCGCCGCCCAGCGAGTAACCGCCCAGGCGCTGCGCCACCTGCATCACCTGCTCTTGATAGACCATGATGCCGTAGGTTTCCTCCAGCACCTCGCGCATCAAGGGGTGGGGGTACTCCACCTCTTCTCGGCCATGTTTGCGCGCGCAAAAGGTCGGAATCAAATCCATGGGGCCGGGCCGGTAGAGCGCCACCAGCGCAATCACGTCTTCAAAAACGCTGGGTTTGGCGTCTTTGAGCATGCGCTGCATGCCGACACTTTCAAGCTGGAATACGGCGACTGTTTTGCCTTCGCTCATCAACTGATAAGCCGCGCGGTCGTTCAGGGGAATGCCCTCTAACACGAAGTCTTTTTGGTCGGCGTGGCGAGCTCGGATGAATTCTTTGGCCATCTCCAAAATAGTGAGTGTGGCCAGGCCCAAAAAGTCGAACTTGACGAGGCCTATGGCTTCCACGTCGTCTTTGTCGAACTGGCTCACCGCACTGTCGCTGCCGGGCTGCATGTAGAGCGGGCAGAAGTCGGTGATCTTGCCCGGCGCAATCAACACGCCGCCGGCGTGCATGCCGATGTTGCGGGTGATGCCCTCCAGCCGCATGGCCAGGCTCAGGAGTTCGGCCACTTCTTCTTCGTTCTTTTCGCGCTGCTCAATCTCGGGCGACTCTTTTCGAGCGTAAATCACGCCAGGGTCGGGCTGCTCAGGCACACGCGCCAAGGTGACCGACTTGCCGGGTGGCGCAGGCACCAGTTTGGCAATGCCGTCCACATGCCCATAACCCATGCCCAGCACACGGCCCACATCACGCAGCGCCGCTTTGGCGGCCATGGTGCCGAAGGTGGCAATTTGGCTCACCGCCTCGCGGCCATACTTTTGCTTCACATAGTCGATCACGCGGTCGCGGTTGGCTTGGCAAAAGTCAATGTCGAAGTCGGGCATGGACACCCGGTCGGGGTTCAAGAAACGCTCGAACAGCAGGTTGTAGCGCAGCGGATCCAGGTCGGTGATCTTGAGCGCATAGGCCACGAGCGATCCAGCCCCCGATCCCCGCCCCGGCCCCACGGGGCAGCCGTGGCTTTTGGCCCAAATGATGAAGTCGGCCACGATCAGGAAGTAGCCCGGGAACTTCATCTTGGTGATGACATCCACCTCGAACGCGAGGCGGTCCCAGTAGTCCTTCTCCGTGAAGCCCGGAGCCGGGG
>JBJTHI010000246.1:0-3133 GCA_046094425.1 Burkholderiales bacterium
CAACATCAAGAAACCCACCGTCGATGCCCAGCTGACCCTGTTGTAGTGGCAATTCCGACAGGCTGCCCTATACAGATCAAAAACTTACAGCGCTTGGTGTCGAACTCGGGTGAAAACTACTTGAGCGCCCCATGGACAAAGCAGAGGCAGCAAAAATTCTGCGATTGGCATGTCCTGGGCGGCCATATCCAATGGGTGGCTGACAAAAGGAATGGGTGTGGCCCACAAGGGGTGGGCGCAACAAAGCAGTGCCACCAACACGCAAGCGTGTGTCATTTGACGCAGCCTTGTCAGGCCCGATGCTTCACGAGCCGCTGCACTGGCCTGATGCATCGGGATAAAAGCAAAAATCGTTCACCAAGCTGCTGCTCTCCCAAGGCACCTGCGTACCGCCAGAATCTTGCAGAACGGCCGCCCGAGTTCGTTTGAAAACTGTCTCAATCGGCAGCCCGCGTATTTTCAAGTGGGCCACCAAATGGCGTGTGTATGCACTGTTGGTCGACTGAGGGTTGTCGGAGGCCAAAGCGCCCGGTGCAGTGGAATAGGCCACCAAGGTGCCGCGCGGTGCGAGCGTGGCGGAAAGGCCAGACCGAGGCAGCGTTCCTGCGATGCCACGCAGTCGCGCCCCCGTTGTGGGCGAGGTGGTGGGGATGCTGCGGCAAGCGTCCAGAACAAGCAGGTTCACACCCGTTTCAAAGCGGGACATGCGGTCAATCAAGTCGTTCACGTTGAAGGCACTGCCGGGCAGTTCGTCCTCAGACTGCAACCGTGCATCGACCGGGATCAGAAAGTTGCGACCCCGGTACTGGGCGCCGTGGCCCGCGAAATAAATGAACCGCACGTTGGCGGAGTTGGCGCTGGCCAGCCAGCGCCTGGTGGTTTGCAGCAATTCGACCTGGGTACAGTCCAGCAACAAGGTCATCGCAAAACCCATGTCTTTCAATGTGCTGTGCACCAGCCGGGCATCGTTCACTGCATTGACCAAAGGCGCGTCTGGATAGTTTGAATTGCCAATCACCAGGGCAATCCGCTGTCCGGTTGCTGCGCCCGACTGTGCGAGGCTTGGCCACGCATGGCCCAAACCCGCAAGCAGTGCAGCTCCACGCAGGGTAGAGGTCAGATACAGGCGGCGATTGATGCAGCCGCTGATCGGTGCGACGGGCTTGATAAGTTCTTTGGTCATCACTGTCCGCGTGGCCCGGCGAGATCTACTTCCATTGAAGCCACGATGTTGGACTTGAGCAATGCGGCACGTATCTCGTCCAGCGAGGTCAGGTCAGAGGCGAGCCAGTACTCACCGATTTGAGTCGGGCCACCCACAATGCGTGCCCCAGCACTGACCAAGGCAGCACGAATTTCCGCCTCCGAGGTGCCCGCACGGAAGCTCACTCGCAGGGTGTGTATTTCCTTCACCCCCACCGACCGGCTCGTGCTCACCTCTTCTTCGGAAGATGAAGAGAGCCACGCAATCGTACTGGCCTGCACGACCACCAACGCCGCCATGGCCGTGGCCCATTGTGGTGTCGTGAGCCATTTCTGAACGCGCGACCACCAGGAGGTGTCGCACGCCTGATGTGGCAGAGTGACTTTGCCTTGGCTGAGGTGATCGGCTCGAACGCGTGAGCGCAGGCTTGCCAGTCCCAGATCTTGGGCAATGACGGGCAGCAGGCTTTCAGAAGCTGCTGACATGTTTTTTTCGCAGGCCAAAGCGGTAGCCGCTTCCGGGTAAGTGGCCACCAAGCGTTCAAGCCATGCGCGCTCCTCTGCGCCTAGGGTTCCGTTGACAAACCAAGGCAGCAACTGCTGAAGGCGTTGCTCATCAGCGGCTGATAAACGAGACAGAGTCATGGTACCTCCCGTTTACTCGAAGAGTGTTGAGCCTCTACGCAGTGGCGCATGAGTTTGCGCGCATGAAATAACCTTGTTTTGACAGTGTTCTCAGGCACGTTCTGAATATGGGCGATTTCGACCAAGCTCAAGCCTTCAAAGTAGACCAGTTGCATACACTCTCGGTGGGCGGCGCTCAGGGTGGTCATACAGCGATGCACCGCTTGTTCTTCTTGCCAGCGGCTGAGTCGCTCCTCGGCGTTTTCGAGTTCGCTGGGCATGGTCTCTGAATAACTTTCAATGTCATCGTGATCGGGTCCGATTTCTCTTCTCAGCTCTAGTATTTTGTAGCGGCAAATCCCTAGCACCCAGGTGCTGACTTTGGAATCACCTCTGAATTTCGCTGCACTCTTCCAAACCTCATAAAGGGTGTCGATGACCACCGTTTCCGCCAACGTGGGGTCGCGCAATCGATTGAAGGCAAATGCATAAACACGTCGTGCCAACAAAGCATGCAACTCCCCCAAGGCCTGCTCATCTTGTTTTGCGCAGCGCATGAGCAAACCATGCGCCAATTCATCGTCAATAGGTTTTGTCATGAATTGAGTGTTGGGGCGGGGAAATGAGGTTCAACGGCCAGCGGCTGAAGTGTGAAAGAAGTACGACTTTCGGCCCTGGCGGCTTTACATGTATGAGCGATTTGGTTTTGAACCTTTTGATAAGGTGTCAACACACAAGCCACGGAAATTCCATACTCGGCCGATGATTTTGTACGACGAAACACATCTTGTATCAATTCATTAAATTGACGAATGATTTGCATCACTTCTTGCGGACTGCTACTTGCAGGGAGTTATCCAGACCATTTCCAAACAAAGGCTATTTTGATGTTGAAGCATTTGACCCTCGGAGTGAGGTGGATTTCTTTCATGGCTGTTTGCTGCGCGTGGCCCAATCTGGCGCAGGCGCAAGTTCATTTTTTCGATCGTGTGCCTACCCAGCAAGAAATTCAGGATGCTTTGCTGGGGTCGCGTGGTGTTGAGTCTGCCCCAACTACCATGCCCAGCCCACCGAAGTTCGACACTTCAGAGCTGAGGCGGGACGCTCGGGTCAATGAAATCAAGCACTTATGAGCGGTTTGTTGAGATTGGTGTAGTGGCAGGAACTGCTTTGTAAAGTATTGGCAGATAGTGGTGTTTCCGTTAGACTCCGGGAATGTTCATCAAACTCACCCGATCCAGCGGACACACCTATGCGCAGCTTGTCGAGTCCTATCGCGACGAGCACGGCAGGCCACGCCAGCGCA
>JBJTHI010000247.1:0-7945 GCA_046094425.1 Burkholderiales bacterium
GCACCTTGCACCACATCGTCCAGCTCCAGCGTGGATTCGAGCCCCAGGCTCAAGGGAATTTGTTTCATCCTAGATACGGCAGTTGACCGCTTTCCTCCGCATACAACCACGTATGAATATTGAGATTTCTGCACACGAAGCCAATCACCATCTGAGTGAGAGCGCTACGCACCCGATTGAGCAGCGATCCGGCGCGCTGGCCGCGTTGTTCGTCGTTGCGGGCAGTAGCCCGCTGTCTCCTCACGCTTGCAGGGCGCACCGGCGCTTGCAAGCGCCGGTCGTTCCGCAGGCGGACAGTCGGCTGTCCGAAAGCCCTGCTACACCCTTGCCAGCCCGCCGGATCGCAGCCCACTCGGGCGCGTTCAACTGCCGTATCTAGGATGAAACAAATTCCCTTGAGCCTGGGGCTCGAATCCACGCTGGAGCTGGACGATGTGGTGCAAGGTGCCAACGGCCTGGCCTTGTCTCACCTCAAGGCTTTGAGTCCGCGTGCGGCCTTGGCGGCCTCGCCGAACGAGCCTGCGGGACAACCGGCGCCGATTTACTTGTGGGGCGTGGAGGCCACCGGAAAAACCTATTTGCTCAAAGCCCTGGCCCGGCGCTGGCGCAGCGAGGGTGCGCATGTGGGTTTTTTTTCGGCCCACGATCCCGTGCCTTGGTTGCTGGACGATTCCTGGTCAATGGTCTTGCTCGACGACTGCGACCGTTTCGACGCTGACCAGCAACAAGCCGCCTTCACCTTGTTTGTCGAAGCGGCCACGCGCGGATTCAGTTTGGTCTGCGCAGGCAGATTGCCGCCGGTCGACTTGCCCCTGCGCGACGATTTACGTACCCGACTGGGCTGGGGCCATGTGCTCGCTTTGTCGCCATTAAATGAAGCTGAAACCCGCGCAGCAGTGCGCCAAGAGGCAGACCGGCGGGGTATTTTTCTGTCTGACGAAGTGATGAACCATTTGCTCACCCACTTTGACCGCGACATCAAAAGTCTCATCCATCTGCTGGATCGCTTGGATGAGTATTCCCTCTCACACAAGCGACAAGTGACGGTGCCATTGCTGAAAAAAATGTTGGCTGAAGAGGGCGGGGCAGCATGAATCTTTGTTTGTTTGACCTGGACGACACCCTGCTGCCCCTGGACTCCGACCATGCTTGGGGCGATTTTGTGGTGCGCAAGGGCTGGGTCGATTCGGTAGCCTTCAAACAAGGCAATGACAAGTTCTACGCGCAGTACCAGGCGGGCTTGCTTGACATTCACGCCTACATACGTTTTGCGACCGAACCCTTGCGTGCGCGCAGCTCGGCGGAGCTAGCTGCTGCGCATGAAGAATTCATGCAGCAGGTGATACGGCCCAACGTGCGTGACAGTGCGTTGTCGTTGGTGGCCAAACACCAGCAGCAAGGCGATTGGGTGGTCCTGGTTACCGCTACCAATGAATTCGTCACCTCGCCCATCGCGCGAGCGTTTGGTATCGATACCCTCATTGCCGTTCAGTTGCAGCGCGATGCCAGCGGTCGCATCACTGGACTGATTGATGGCACGCCCAGCTACCGCGAAGGCAAAGTCACCCGCGTGGGCCAGTGGTTGGCAAGCAAAAACCAGCAGTGGGAGCGTTTTGAGCGCATCACCGTTTACAGCGACTCGGCCAACGATTTACCCTTGTTTGAACGCGCCACCCACCCGGTAGCCACCAACCCCTCGGCGAGTTTGCTGGCCGTCGCACAAGCCCGTGGCTGGCCTGTTTTGAAGCTGTTTGAATCCGACACGGTATCTACTCTTTCATGATCAAAAAGTTCATCGACAAACTGCTGGGGAAAGCCCCGGCTGCGCCTGCCAAACAAGGCACCCATTTGGGCAAACGGGTGGAGGTGCCAGTGAGTGAACATGCGATTGACCTGTCCTTGGTGGATGACCGAGCGATCAAGGTGGTTCAAACCTTGACCGAAGCGGGGTTTGAGGCGTACATCGTGGGCGGTGCTGTGCGTGATTTGCTGCTGGGCCTGCGCCCCAAAGACTTTGACGTGGCCACCAATGCCACACCCGAACAAGTCAAGGCTTTGTTCCGGCGCGCCTTCATCATTGGCAGGCGTTTTCGCATTGTTCATGTGGTGTATGGCCGGGGCCGGGAGCATGAGGTCATCGAGGTGTCCACCTTCCGCGCCATGGTGGATTCGGCCAGCGCCGAGCAAGTGGCGGGCAACGAGAAAACCTCCAAGAGCGAATTGGCTGGCAAAACCCATGTGGTTGATGCCGAAGGCCGGGTGCTGCGCGACAACGTCTGGGGCCCACAAATTGACGATGCCGCGCGGCGTGACTTCACGGTGAACGCCATGTACTACGACCCCCAGCGCCAGATCGTGGTCGATTACCACAAGGGGCTGCAAGATGCGCGCAAAAAACTGCTACGCATGATTGGCGACCCCGCCAACCGCTACCGCGAAGACCCGGTGCGCATCATTCGCGCCGTGCGTTTTGCAGCCAAATTGGGGTTTGAGATTGAGCCTAAGACCCGCGCGCCCATCAAGGAGATGGCCACGCTCTTGGAGAATGTGCCGCAGTCGCGTTTGTTTGATGAGCTCATCAAATTGCTGCAAACCGGCCATTCACTCAGAAGCCTGGACGAGCTGCGCAAACAGGGTTTGGACAATGGCGTGTTTCCATTGCTCGACCCCATCCTTGTGCATTCGGCGCAAGGCAGTGCGCGCCGCCAATTCATTGAATTGGCTTTGAGCGACACCGACCGCCGCGTGAGTGATGGCAAACCGGTGGCACCGAGTTTCATGCTGGCCTGCATGTTGTGGCACGACGTGCTCTCCTTGTGGGCCGCGTTCAAAGAGCGTGGCGAAGCGCCTTTCCCGGCCTTGCAGCAAGCGGTGGACGCGGTGTTTGATGCGCGCATTGGTGACATCTCGGGCCGAGGCAAGCTCGGTGCCGACATGCGCGAAATCTGGATGATGCAGCCGCGCTTTGACCGTCGCGTGGGCAACTCACCCTACAGCCTGGTCGATCAACCGCGATTCCGCGCCGGGTTTGATTTCCTGCGCCTGCGCGCCGACGTGGGCGAACTGCCCGTGGAGCTGGCTGAGTGGTGGGAAGACTTTTCCCTGGGCAGCGACGAAGAGCGCCGCGCGCTGATGGAATTGGCGCAAGAGCAACACCGCGCCCAGCAAAAGTCACAACCCAAACGAGAGCCGCGCCGAGTGCCCGGGCCGCGTTCCACGCCTGCTGAAGTTGCGGTGGCTACTGAACCCACATCAACCACCACGCAAGACGACCCCGTCAAAAAACGCCGCCGCCGTCGCCGTAAACCGGCCGGGGGCGCTGGCCCAGGTGCCGAGCGTGCTGCGACCAGTGATGACTGAATGAAGGCGAGGCCGATTTGACCCTGGCCTATGTCGGCATGGGCGCGAATCTGGGCTCGCCCATTGAAGCCTTGCGGCAGGCCCTGATGGCCATGCGTGCCTTGCCCGAAACACAAATCGAGGCTGTTTCCCCTCTGTACCGCACCGCCCCACTGGATGCGAGTGGCCCCGATTTCATCAATGCTGTGGCTGCGCTGCACACTGGTTTGGAACCCGAGGTGTTGTTGCAGCATTTGCTCGCCATTGAAAAAACCTTGGGCCGCAGCAGACCCTATCGCAACGCGCCGCGAACCTTGGACTTGGACCTATTGCTGCATGGCTCAGTAGCGCAGCACAGCATCACCTTGACCTTGCCCCACCCCCGGATGCACTTGCGCCAATTCGTTTTGCTGCCGCTGCTGGCCCTGGATCCTCAGGTGCAGATTCCGGGCCTGGGGGAGGCTAGTCTCTTGTCCCAAGGGTTGGCCGGTCAAGTCATCGAACGTTTGAGTGAGAGGTTACTGCCATGAACTCCATTCCCGCCCCCTTGCAAACCGCTGGGCTACTGATTCTGTCTAATGTGTTCATGACCTTTGCCTGGTACGCGCATTTGAAAGACTTGGCACACAAGCCCTGGGTGGTGGCGGCCTTGGTGAGTTGGGGCATTGCCCTGTTCGAGTACCTGCTACAAGTACCGGCCAACCGCATTGGTTTTGCCAGTGGCCTGTCCCTGGCACAACTCAAAATCATGCAAGAAGTGATCACCCTGGCCGTGTTCCTGCCCTTTGCCATGTTCTATATGAACCAACCCTTCAAGACCGACTTCATTTGGGCCGGCTTGTGTTTGGTGGGGGCGGTGTACTTTATTTTTCGAGCCTAAGGAACAAAACCCCATTCGCCCGGAGCTTGTCGAAGGGTCAGCCCCGAAGGGTTGGGGTTTCGCAGGCTCCCTAAAATTTCTGCTCAAGTGCTTGGTGCTCGAAGTAGCGCTGGGCACTGAAGGCAATGGTGGCCATCAAGGCGCTGCCACCGATCAACAAGGCCAACACCACACCCAGCACCGCCCCCCAACCGCTGGGCGGTGAGCTTTTTCCGGCGTTGTGACGCGCATCCCATTTTTCATCCGTCGTGAGGCCATAAACGATGGCGGTGAGCATGGCAAGCGCAATCATGAAACCCAGCAACGGGATCAACAGCCAAGCCACTTGGTCGTCTTGCCCTAGGTTTAGCATGCGCTGAACACCTGCCCAGCCCATCAGCGTGGGCCACGGGTGCAACCAACCCCATCGGTCTTTGAAGCCATAAAGATAAAAGCGATGCAGCCCCAAGCAGCCGCCGAGCACGGCAATCCAGGTGGCCCAGGTTTTGGATTTATTCGCGCTCATGTCAGGTATTCGGGGCTGGTGGTTGGCTGTCACCCAAACCCAAAGCACGCTGCATCAACACCACGTCGCGCCAGTCGTCCTGCTTCCAACCCGCCGATTTCATGACGCCCACAGGTTCAAAACCCAAGGCGCGGTGAACACCAATCGAGGCCGCATTGGCCGAGTCACCAATCACAGCCAACATTTGCCTGGCACCACGGGCTTCGCACTGGGCGACGAGCTCGGCCAATAACCAGCGTCCCAGGCCCTTGCCCGCTGCTTGCGGTGCGAGGTAAATCGAGTCTTCCACACAAAACCGGTAGGCGCGGCGTGGACGGAAGGCATTGGCGTAGGCATAACCCAACACCTCGTCGTCCACCTGCGCAACCAACCAAGGCCAGCCGTTGGCGATCACGTTGTCGCGGCGCTGCTGCATCTCGGCCAGGTCGGGCACGTCGAGTTCAAAGGTGCCGGTGCCGTTTTGCACATGCCAGGCGTAAATCGACGCGATGGCGGGCAGGTCGGCTACTAGGCTGGGGCGGATCAGGGTGGGCATGGAGTGCTGGCGTAAAGAGGAGTGCTGAGTTTATAATCGAAGGCTTTGGTGACGGCTGCTTGTGCTGTGCCGCTGTGAGGGGGTTCCTCGTAGCGTTAGATAGGCGGCGTATCTACGACACCAACCTTGCGGCAACGGTCTGTGCTTTTGAAGCCCGTGTCGCCGCTTTATGCTCTGCTCGCTGCTTGGGTGTCTCCTTGTGCGGTAGACGACTCGTCAAATTTGAAGGAAACATCATGGTCGTGATTCGACTCTCTCGTGGCGGCGCCAAGAAGCGTCCTTTTTACAACGTGGTGGTGGCTGACTCGCGCGAGCGCCGTGACGGTCGCTTCATCGAGCGCGTGGGGTTTTACAACCCCGTGGCCGCCGGTGCCGAGCAGCCTTTGCGTGTAGCGTTTGACCGCGTGGAGTACTGGACAAGCAATGGTGCCCAACTCTCGCCCACCGTGGCACGCCTGGTTGCACAAGCCAAGGCCTGAGTGTTTTAAACGCGTTTGAAGGCAAGGCCGTGAACCTGTCTTCGGGCACCCTGGGTGCTCCGCAGGAAGAGGACGTGGCCTGGCCTGACGATGCGGTGGAAGTGGGCCGTATTGTGGATGCCTGGGGCATCAAAGGTTGGATCAAAGTCCTGCCCTTTGCCAAAGATCCCCAGGCCCTCTTTTCAAGCACACGCTGGTTTTTGAAAGCGCCCGAGGCTCGTTTGGGCGCACCTAAACCCGTGGTTTCTCATGAGAAAACGCCGGGCCGCTCCCAAGTTTTCTCATCCCCCTCGGGGGGCCTGGCGCGAAGCGACAGGTCTGGGGGCTCTCAAACCTACCCCGCCTGGCTCAAGGTGCTTGCGGTCAAACCGCAAGGCGATGTGGTGGTGGCCCAGGTGCGCGACGTGCCTGACCGCAACGGCGCAGAAGCCCTGATCGGTTGCCGTGTTTTCGTGCCCCGCAGCAGTTTCCCCACACCAGAGCCTGACGAGTATTACTGGACGGATTTGATCGGCATGGCGGTGGTCAACCGCCAAGGTCAGTTGCTCGGTGCGGTGACTGGTTTGATCGACACCGGCCCGCACAGCGTGCTGCAAGTGCAAGCCCCCGAGATGGATGAGCGTTTGATCCCGTTCGTGGCCGCCTATGTGGACGATGTGAACGTGGCTGCGCGCACCATCACGGTGGACTGGGGCTTGGACTACTGAGCCGTTGAGGGGGCTAAGTGCGCTTCGATGTCATCACACTCTTCCCCGAGCTGTTTGCGCCGCATTTGACGCAGGGCATCACCCGGCGTGCGTTTGACTGCGGCCAGGTGGAAGTCAAGCTCTGGCCGCTGCGTGACTTTGCTCAAAACAACTATCGCCGCGTGGACGACCGCCCCTATGGCGGTGGTCCTGGCATGGTGATGTTGGCCGAGCCCTTGCACTGGGCTTTGGCGGCTGCGCGCCAAGCCCGCGCAGGTATCCCCGGCCCGGTGATTCACTTCACGCCCACAGGTCAAGCCATCACCCAGGCCTGGGTGCGTGAATTCGCCACCTCGCCAGGCGCGGTGCTGCTGTGCGGGCGTTATGAAGGCATAGACCAGCGCCTGCTGGATCAGCATGTGGACTTGGAACTCAGTCTGGGTGACTTTGTGCTCTCGGGCGGCGAGTTGCCCGCGTTGGCATTGATCGACGCGGTGGCGCGGCTGCAAGATGGGGTGCTGGGCGATGCGCAGTCGCACGAGCAAGACAGTTTTTCCGATGGATTGCTCGACTGCCCGCACTACAGCCGCCCCGAAGTGTGGGCTGTGGACGGCCAAGAACTGCCTGTGCCGCAGGTGCTTTTGTCGGGCAACCATGCCGCAATCGCACGCTGGCGGCGTGAACGGTCGCTGGAAATCAGCGCCCGGCGCCGGCCCGATTTGATTGCGGCGGCACGGGCTGCTGGGCGGTTGTCGGCACAAGATGATGCTTTTTTGGCCACGCTTGGGTTATAATCAAAAGCTTTTCGATCCTCTGCCACGCCGTGCTTGGGGCTTTGTTCCCCGGTACACCCAACATTTCAAACCCAGCGTGGGCACGATCACTATGGAGTGAAACAGCATGGATTTGATCCAAACCCTGGAGCAAGAAGAAATTGCTCGTCTTGCCAAGACCATTCCGGTCTTTGCCCCTGGCGACACGGTCATCGTGAGCGTTAACGTGGTTGAAGGCACCCGCAAGCGTGTGCAGGCTTACGAAGGTGTGGTGATTGCCAAACGCAATCGCGGCCTGAATTCCAGCTTCATCGTGCGTAAAGTGTCCAGTGGCGAAGGCGTGGAGCGTACTTTCCAGCTCTACAGCCCCCTGATTTCAAGCATCGAAGTCAAGCGCCGTGGTGATGTGCGCCGCGCCAAGCTCTACTACCTGCGCGACCGCTCTGGCAAGTCGGCACGTATTAAAGAAAAGCTCGCCTGACGTTAGGCAGGGCTGCGCCAGCGGCCTCAATGCGCCAGCATTGAAGCGAGGTTTCGATAAAAGTTGGCTTGAGTTGGTTTGATCCAAACAGAAGCCGCCTTCGGGCGGCTTTTTCAATGTGCGCCCAGCATGGGCGCACTCCTGCGGGTGCAAGTCCCGCCACGAGCTGGTCACAGCGAGTGAAGTGAAGCGCAACTGCATGAGGGTGACCGAGTGTGGGAAGGAAGCGTGGAGCATAAATCGCGAGCCGATGGACAAGAACCGCAT
>JBJTHI010000248.1:0-3088 GCA_046094425.1 Burkholderiales bacterium
CCCTCATGCAGTTGCGCTTCACTTCACTCGCTGTGACCAGCTCGTGGCGGGACTTGCACCCGCAGGAGTGCGCCCATGCTGGGCGCACACAACAAAAGCCAACCCCTGCAGGGTTGGCTTTTTTGTATTGCGCGAGGCGCGAAAGATCGGAAAACCGGCTGGTCAGTGTTCAACACGGGCACTTGTCCAACGTGTTGGCACGGGTGGCGGCCACAGCAACAAATCAGGTCAGCAGCTTCAGTCTCGTTCAATCCTGCGCTACCAGGGGCCCGATAAAACCGTGACCTCAAACGCCGATTGAACGGCTAAAGGCCTCGCCCCAAAAAACCAAACGACAACTGTGGGTGCCTACCATTCATCAACTCCGCCAGCGCCCGCCCGGAGCCTGCGCCATGCGTCCAGCCCAATGTGCCGTGTCCAGCATTGACCCACAGGTTGGGAACTGCGCTGCGACCGATGTAAGGAATGTTGGTGGGGGTGCTGGGGCGCAAGCCGGCCCAGAAGCGGGGGTCGCTGCCCGTGGTGGTTTCGGCCGCGCCGGGAAAGAGTTCTTCGTAGCGCTTGACCAGCGCCTGACACCTCAAGCGCGACGTGTTGCTGGTCAGGCTGGTGTCGTAACCGGCCATCTCAGCAGTGCCAGCGATACGCACCTCGTCGCCCAAGCGGCTGATGGCGATTTTCCTGGAGTCGTCCAGCAGACTCACCGTGCTGGCGCGTCCGGGGTGTTTCAGGCGCAGCGTGGCCGAGTAACCCTTGGCGGGGTAAATGTTCAAGTTCACACCCAGCGGGCGTAAAAGCGGCGCGGTGTAGCTGCCCAGGGCGGCTACGAAGGCGTCGCCGCTGACCGCATAGCGGCGGCCAGTGAGTTGATCGCCGACACGCACGCTGTGGACACTGCCGCCTGCCTTGTCAAACCCCAGAATGTCGTGCTCGTACAAGAAAGTGGCGCCGCGCGCTTGACAACGTTTTGCCAACGCCTGTGTGAACATGCAGGCATCGCCAGATTCATCACTGGGTGTGTAGGTGCCGCCTGCAATGTGCGGCCCGTAACCCTTCAAGGCCGGTTCAATCGCTAGCACTTCGTCGCGCGACAACACGCGGCGATCCACGCCGTGGCGACGCATCAACTCGGCCCCTTGGGCACCGGCATCCATGTCTTGTTGGCTAGAGAAGAAATGCAAGATGCCGCGCGTGAGGCGGTGGTATTCAATGCCGGTTTGTGCCACCAGTTCTTTGAGCGACTCATGGCTGTAGCGGCCCAGGGCTACCAGCTGCGCCACGTTGCGCTCGAACGCGGCGTCGGTGCACTGAGTGAGAAAACTCAGGCCCCAGCGCCATTGCTGCGGATCCAAACGTGGCCTGAACAGCAAGGGCGCATCGTCGCGCAGCAACCATTTAGCGACTTTGAATGGTGCTTGCGCATTGGCCCAGGGTTCGCAAAAACTCACCGAAATTTGCGCGCCATTGGCAAAGCTGGTTTCCAGAGCCGCGTCTTTTTGGCGGTCAATCACCGTGACCTCGTGCCCAGCCTCCAGCAAGTACCAGGCGGTGCTGATACCGATGATGCCCGCGCCCATGATCACCACTTTCATTCTGTTCTCCCGTTCACAGTTTTTTCGACTCAAACCGTGATCGGCTTGAGCATCCATTGCGAGGCAACCAGCCACATCACCAGCGCCACGCTGGCATCAATCGCCCGCCACACCGCTGGCCGGGCTAACCACTGGGCTGCGGCTGCCGCGCCATAACCTAAGAGCGCAAACCACAGGAGCGAAGCCAAGCCCGCGCCCAAGGTGAAGGTGGGGCGCATGGCTCCGTGTTGCGCTCCCACGCTGCCCAACAACACCACGGTGTCTAGGTACACATGCGGGTTCAAATAGGTCATGGCCAGCGTGGTGGACAGGGTGGCCGACAACGATGCGCCCTGTTGATCCGCTTGCAAGGATTGGTCTGGCCCGAGCCAAGCGCGCCTGGCCGCCAGCGCACCGTAGCCCAGCAAAAACAGCGCACCACCCCAACGAAATACCTCCAGCAAACTGGGCATGGCTTGAATCAAGCTGCCCAAGCCAAACACACCCAGGGCAATCAAGAACCAGTCCGACACCGTACACAGCAGCACCACAGGCCCCACATGCTGGCGCAGCAACCCCTGGCGCAGCACCAACGCGTTTTGAGCGCCGATGGCCACGATCAAACCCGCCGTCATCAAGAAGCCCTGCAAGAAAGGGGTGGAGGTGGTGGGCAGCATGGCGGGGATTCTCGGAGGAAGGCGTCACAATGGAAAGCAGCATTCATATTAATGTGTCAACATTAGAAATACTGATAAACCCGCTGAATGAAACTTTGCAACCGATGAAAGACCTCGACCCCGCCGCCCTCGACTGTTTGGCTGCCCTGAACGACGAGGGCAGCTTCGAGCGTGCCGCCCAGCAATTGCTGGTGACGCAATCAGCGGTCTCGCAGCGTTTACGTGCCCTGGAGGCACAGATGGGGCAACCGTTGGTGGTGCGTGCGCGGCCGCTTCGCCTCACCGAGGCTGGCAAGGTGTTGCTGCGTTACGCCCGCCAACTTCAAGCCTTGCGCGCCGACTTGGCGCGTGAACTGGATTCGCAAGCCCTAGGCAAAGAGCGCTTGCCCATCGCCGTGAATGCTGACAGCCTGGCCACATGGGTATTGCCCGCACTCGACACGCTGGTGCATGAAGGGTTGTCGCTAGAGCTGTTGGTAGACGACCAAGACTTCACCCACGACAGCTTGCGTCAAGGTGCTGTACTCGGTTGTGTGAGCACCGTACGCCAGGCGCTGCAAGGTTGCCGGGTCAGCGCTTTGGGCGTGATGCGTTACATCGCCGTGGCCAGCCCAGCGTTCGTGAAACAGCATCTGCCGCAGGGATTGAATCGAAGTCATTTGGCGCAACTGCCGTTTTTGGTGTTCAACCGAAAAGACGACATGCAGCAGCAATGGGTGAGCCGTGCCTTTGGCGTGCGTGCACCTCGTTTGCACCAGCGTTTTGTGCCATCGTCAGAAGCCTACGTGCAGGCCGCCACTCGCGGTTGGGGTGTGGGTGTAGTGCCGCTGTTGCAGGTGC
>JBJTHI010000249.1:0-9552 GCA_046094425.1 Burkholderiales bacterium
CTGAGAAAACACGAGCTTGCCTTGATGCATGGCATTCCTTCGCGCGCAGGCGCAAAAGGCCATGAGTCTGACGCTCGACGTTCAAATCGTCATCAGACCAAAACACCAAATTCAGCAAGCAAATCATTAACTTACGACACCCTGATGTGAAAACGTTGGGACACTACTGGGGCTGACTAAAACTTAACTCACTTGGGCGTGATGACGGTGTCGATCACATGGATCACGCCATTGTCAGCGGCCACATCAGTGGCGGTGACTTTGGCGTTGTCCACCATCACACCACCCGTGGTGTTCACTGTCAGTTCCGAGCCTTGAACCGTTTTCACCTTACCGGCTTTCACGTCCTTGGCCATGACCTTGCCCGGCACCACGTGGTAGGTCAGGATGGCGGTGAGTTTGGCTTTGTCTTTGAGCAAGGCGTCGAGGTCAGCCTTCGGGATTTTGGCAAACGCGGCATCCGTCGGCGCGAACACGGTGAACGGGCCAGGGCCCTTGAGGGTCTTCACCAAGTCAGCAGCCTGAAGTGCCGCTGCCAAGGTTTTGAAATTGCCGTTGGCCACGGCGGTATCCACGATGTCTTTGGCTTGAACCGACAGTGCGGCGAAGGACAAAGCGGTGAGTGCGAGCAGCTTTTTCATGAAGTACCTCTTTCAGTGGTGGTTGAGTGATCCAACACAAACGGACACCGGCTTGAGAAAACCCTGGCCCGCTGCGTGGGGCGAAATATAAACCTATAAGTTCACCATTTGAACTTTATGGTTTTATATATGACTGTTTGGTAACAAGTTGACCGCCCGGTTTGAAAACAGACTTTGCCGCTTAAAATTGCCCCATGGTCAAAGTTTCGTTTCGGCAACAAGTGCTCAAAGCACGTGAAGACGCCATCGTGGCGGCGGTAAATCGCCTGCTCGCTGACAAAGGTTTTGACGCGATGACGGTGGACGAAGTCGCTGCAGAAGTAGGCATTGCCAAAGCCAGTCTCTACAAGCACTTCACCTCGAAAGAGGAATTGGCAGCGGCGGCCATGGTCGCCATGTTGGAGCGAGCCCTAGCTCAACTGGATGCCCTGCAAACCAATGCGCAGGCGCCCGCTATACAGCAGTTGCAAGCGGTGGCGCGTTGGACCATGCAGGTGCAGTTGGCGGGCGATATGCCCTCACTCCCAGCTCAAAACTCAGCGCTGCGCACCGCGCTGATGGGCCACAAGCTGTACCTGGATCGGTTGATGGAACTCAGCGAGCGGCTGGGTGCGTGGATCACGGCGGCCCAACAAGCCGGTGACCTCAACCCTCAATTGCCGCCCGAGTTGGTGCTGTACACCCTGTACGCTCGCGCCTGCGACCCGGTGCTGGGCATGCTCAAAGCGGGTGGTCAGTACAGCGACGAGCGCATCATTGAACTGCTGCTGACCACCTGTTTCCGCGGGCTGGCACCCGCTGCGGTTTCAGCGGATTAACAGCACCGGCGTTTTACAGTGCGCCAGCACTTTGTTGGCCACCGAACCCAGCACCAGATTGGCCAAATTGCTGTGGCCTTTGCTGCCCATCATGAGCAGATCAAACTTGCCTTTGTTCGCCGTTTGGGTGATGACCTCGTGGGCCGCTCCCACTTTGCTCTCGCAAGTGGCCGTGATGCCTTGTTTTTTCAAAAAAGTGCGCAAGGGCTTGAGCACCTTTTCTCCTTCGTCCGCGTAATAAGACTTGAGGGTCTCTTTGTCCAGAACCGCCGCAGCGCGCGGTGGTACAGGAGCGACCACGGTAAGCACGGTGTATTGGTGCGCGTTGCCCAACCATTCATCATGGGCGGTGAGGTAGGCCAATACATGTTTGGTGTAGCTGCTGCCGTCTGCGGCGATGAGGATGTTCATGGAGTCTCCTGGTTGAAGTGAATGCCAACAGTTGCAAGTGTGCCTGTATCTAAGCAGTCTGCTCTGCTCTAGATCAAAAAACCTCCACCAACCGCAAGCCGTTGTAGTCAAAGGCTTCGCCTTTGGATCCATGACCACGGGCGTTGCAGACCACCCGCGTTTGATGTCCATTGTGGTCAACGGCGTAGTCCTGGCGGCAGTGCAAATGGCCGTGCAGCCACAGGTCGGCCAAGGGCAGCAAATCATCATCCGCATTGCAAAAACTCGCGCTGGTGGGTTGCAGCCCGTAGCGGGGATCTGCGCTTTGAAGGCTCGGGGCGTAGTGGGTCACGACCACCGTCCGATCCCATCCAGTTGAAACTTGATTCAATCCCGCGCTCAACCAGTTTTTGCAGCGCAGCGCTTCCTCGCGCACCGCCGCCGGGTTGAACACTTGCCCGTTCTGGGTGGCTTGCATCACCTTGACGAAATAACTCGCGGCACGTTGTGCTTTGGCGCGGTGGGCCGGGCCGAAGGCATCAAAGTCGCACCAGCGTGTGGTGCACAAAAAACGCACCCGCAGCCCAGCGCGGCTTGTGAACAAGCAACTTTGCTTCTCCAGCAAAGTGATGCCCAAGGATTCGCAATGCTTACGCAGCAGCGGCCAGGCATCGCTCAACTCACGGCGGTCAAACTCGTGGTTGCCCGCCACAAAAATCACGGGCACCGGCCAGTGCGCAAACTGCGACAAACCGGCCCAGGTGCTGTCAATGTCGCCCGCCAAAACCAACAGCTCCGCACCGGGTGCGGGACGGGCTTGGAAGTCTTCCGTTTCCAAATGCAGGTCAGACAGCAGTTGCAGGCGCATGGGCAAAGAGTGGCAGTGTCAGGGCCTGCCAATGGCGGGTTGAGGAAAACCTGCTCTCACGAGTTCAACCGCCTGAGCTTCGTCTTGAATGCAGTGTCTCAGCCTCGTGAACGACTCAAACAACTGACGATGTCCCGACTCGGAACAATCACCGTCACGTGTCGTGTAGGCACAGGCCCACAGCAACAACTTTTGCAACCCCTGCTCAGACTGATGTCGATTCATGTGGGCTTTGCTTTCCGAACCCCGCGCCCGTAATCGGGTCTCGCATGTTTTCCAAGGGATATCCAGCCAGACCAAAGCATCGGCAACGTCCAGGTAGCGAGCCGCCAGTTGCCCGAACACGCCTTCAACGACCCAGCGGGGACGGGCTTTACTCTCAGCGATGCGAGCGGCAACCTCTTGCGGTGGTCGCTGAATGTCATACCCGCCGTTCACCCAAAAAACATCGTCCAGGTGAACGATGGCTGCCTGCAAAGGCGGTGCTAGACGCTGCGCCAGCCAGGTCTTACCACTGCCGCTGTTGCCGATGATGACGATACGCATGGGCGCTGTCACCCGATTCAAGAACTTCCATGACAGGCTTTGAATTTTTTCCCGCTCCCGCAGGCGCAGGGGTCGTTGCGCCCCTGTTTGGGAGCGTCATGCTTGATCGTGTCCACGTGGTAGCGCGAGGCCCGGGTCAAGTCCCACAGATCGGCCACCGTCACCACCAACTCCTCGATGGCGTTGTCCAGGGTGGTCAGTGGATGCTCTTGGTTCAGCGTGGCCACCAAAGCGCGTTCTTCGTCGGTTTGTGCGGGCAGGTGACGGTAGAGGCGTGCCAGGGCCACATGCACTGCGTCATTGGGCATGTCTGACAAGGCCGTGAACTGCTCAGTAGCCAACAACAAACCAGTGACCCACGGCATCAAGGCTTGTGACACAGGTGGCAAGGTTTTGAAGGCTTGGGCGGCTTCGTTGTCTTCAGCTTCACCCGCGTCTTCTGAGTCCGCATCGTCGTCCGGCTCCAAGATCAACGGATTGAACCAACCGTCCTCGGCCATGCAGCGGTTCAGTGCCGCATGGCGTTGCAGAATGAGGTTGTGTGTGGGAGCCGACCAGGACGGATCCACCGAATCGGGCAGAGGTTGACCGCTCGCATCAAAGACGAAAGGCAACCACTCTTCTGTCTTCAAAAGCACTGGCTGCACTAGCACGCCACATAAATAGCCGTCCAGCATCACGGCGTCCAGCGCCTCCATGGGCTTGGGGGTGGCGGCCAGCAACTCGTCGAGTTCGGCGAACTCGGCGTCGGTCAGATCGCGCTTGGGGCTACCACTACTGGGAATGGAGGACACAGACATGAAAAGTGCTTTCTACTTTTTGACTACCGGCGTCAGGAACCCGCGCCATCCGCCGGTTTGCCTTTGAGTTTTTGAACGATGAAGAGCAAGACCACGGCGGCGGCGACAGAAGCGATCCAGCCGGCGGGTTGACCTGGCGCATACCAGCCCAGGGCTTCGCCCACAAAGCGAGCGAGGAAGGAGCCCGCCACGCCGAGCAAGCTCGTGAGAATGAGCCCCATCTTTTGTTCACCGGGCAATAAAAACCGGGCGAGGGCACCGACCACCAGTCCGATCAACAAGGTCACGATCCAAGTCATCATGGCAACGTCTCCTATGGGTTGTGAGAGGCCGCTACTGTGCCATACGCCCTGTGTCAGCCCCAAACTCGGCCCAAGCGCCGAGCCGCAGCGACCAGATCTCCTTCGCAGTAGCCGGCATAACCCAACAGCCAACCGCGTCGTGTTTGGTGGATGCAGTAGCGAGACAGCGGAGCCAGGTAAACACCAACCGTCGCGGCCGCTTCACACAACCGGGTGTCGCGCAACGAGGAACGAGCTTCAAAGGTGGCGTGCATGCCCTGCCAACTGAAGGGAACTTGCATGGCACCTGCTGTGGCTTTGGACAGGGCATGGATCATGGCCTCTTGACGTTCGCGGTACAGGGCACGCATACGGCGCAAGTGGCGCAACAAATGGCCTTCCTGGATGAAGCGCGCCAACACGTCTTGGACAGCACCGGGAGAATGCCGATCGACCAAGGATTTGGCGCTGACGAAGGCATCCACCAAGTGCGCAGGCACAACGATAAAGCCCAGCCGCATGCCCGGGTGCAGCGTCTTGGAGAAGGTGCCTACGTAAAGCACACGCGCGCCATGGGCCATGCTGCACAGAGCCGGGATGCGCTGATCCCCATATTGGAATTCACTGTCATAGTCGTCTTCCACCACCCAGGCCTGCCGCCGTTGCGCCCAAGCCAGCAATTCGACGCGGCGCTGCAGGCTCATACGCACACCCAAAGGAAACTGATGCGTTGGCGTCACCACTGCCATGCGTGACTCAGGCCACTGCACAGAGCCTTCCGCAATGCACATGCCTTGCGCATCGATTGCCACGGGGCGTGCCGTCACGCCCTGACTGATCAGATTGGCCCGGATGCCTGGATAGCCCGGGTCTTCCACTAGCACTTCATCGCCAGGGTCCAGCAACAAACGGGTCAGAAGATCGATGGCTTGCTGTGAACCCGAAGTGATGAGCACTTGTTCTGCGTCGCATTGAATGCCACGCGACACCAGGAGCCACTGCGCAATGGCCTGGCGCAGTGGCGGATGGCCTGCAGGATCCTGGTAATGGGCCAAACGAGCGCGTTGATCCAAGGGTGTTTGGCGTTCCAGCTTTTGCCACGTCAAAAATGGAAACTCGTCGATAGCGGGCTGGCCGATGCGAAAGGCGCTGGGCAGTCCAGTAGGCGGCTTCCAACTCAGGGCGGTTTCGGCGATCAAACGTCCGCGCTGTGACAGCCCCAGGGGGGTTGCATCCGTGCGCCAGCCATGGAGGGCTGATTTTCCATGAGTGGCGGCCTCGCGTTGGGTCACATAGCTGCCATCGCCAACCCTGGCGGTCAAATAGCCCTCCGCTTGCAGCCTTTCCATGGCCCACAGGACCGTGTTGCGAGACACGCCCAGAATGCGAGCCTGCTCCCTAGAGGCAGGCAACTGGCTGCCACTTGGGAAGGTGCCGCGTTCGATGCTTTGCCGCAGCCGCAAATACACCTGCTGGCGCAACGACTCAGGCTTGGGAATGGTTCCGTGGCGCATAAAAAAATGGCACCTCAAAGTTTTACTTTGATAGCTACGATAGGGTACCAATGCAAGACGGTCAAACCACCTTCAAATCATTCCTATGCAGCAACACCCACCCAGCATCCAGGTGACCGTCGCCAATTTGCGGCGTTCCGACGACCTGTGCGCCGCAGCCCCGTTGTTCGATGCCTACCGTCAGTTCTACGGACAACCCAGCGATCTGGTTGCATCGACCCAGTTCCTGCGCGAGCGTGGAGCGCTCGGCCAGTCTGTGTTGCTGTTAGCGCGTACCTCGTCCGCACAGGTTGTGGGCTTCAGTCAGATCTACCCAAGTTTTTCGTCATCTTCGCTGGCATCCATTTGGGTGCTGAACGACTTGTTTGTCAGCGAGGCTGCCCGTCGTTGCGGTGTGGCCCGGGCCTTGTTGGCGGCTGCTGAGTCGGCTGCCCGTCGGGCTGGGGCCATCCGCCTGACGCTCAAAACGCAGCGGAAAAATCGAGCAGCGCAAGCACTCTACGAAGGCATGCAGTGGCTGCGTGACGAAGAGTTTCTCACCTACCACTTGCGCCTTGACAACAACAATCACCTTCCAACAGGAGCGACGAATGTCAACCCACACCGCTGAAGTTCAATGGATATGCCAAGGCGAATTTGCCACCAAGAAGTACAGCCGCCGCCACGAATGGCGTTTTGACGGCGGCGTGGTGGTGCCGGGCTCATCCTCTCCCCATGTGGTGCCCCTGCCTTATTCCGATGCGAGCGCTGTCGATCCCGAAGAGGCCTTTGTCGCGTCACTGTCGAGTTGCCACATGTTGTGGTTTCTGGACTTGGCCTGTCGCGCCGGGTTTGAAGTCGCCTCTTACAGCGATGTTGCCCAGGGCGAGATGGGGCCAGATGAGTGCGGTCGTTGGGTGATCAAAACCGTTTGCTTGCGGCCCGCCACACGTTTTGCTGGGAGCAAGCAACCTGATATGGCAGCCCTGGAGCAACTGCACCACCGCGCCCACGAAGAGTGCTTTATCGCTAACTCGGTAAAAACGGAAATTCGCTGCGAACCGTCCATCGTTCCTACTTGAGACCTCATCCACCAGGTGCCTCTATGTACTGCCCTTCCCACTTTGTCGAAGAACGCCCCGAGGTGATGCAGCAGTTGATGCAATCCCATCCTTTGGGGTTGCTCGTCACGCACGATGGGCAGGAGATTGAAGCCAATCCGATTCCTTGGCTGCTGGATCCCGATCCCGATGGTGGGCCGGGAATCCTGCGCGCCCATGTAGCGCGCGCCAACCCTGTTTGGCAGCGCACCCGGTGCGATGTGGACTCTTTGGTTGTATTCCAAGGGCCTCAGCACTATGTCAGCCCGAACTGGTACCCGAGCAAAAAGCTTACCCATCAAGAAGTTCCCACTTGGAACTACTGCATGGTGCAGGGGCGTGGTCGCTTGAAAGTTCACGAAGACGCAGACTGGTTGCTGGACTTGGTCTCTCGTTTGAGCGCGGAACATGAACAAGCCATGCACGAACAAACCCAGGCACAGCCCTGGTCAGTGAACGATGCACCAAAGGCTTACATCGACAAAATGCTCAGGGCCATCGTTGGCATCGAGTTGGTGCTGACCTCACTCACCGGTAAATGGAAGGTAAGCCAGAACAAAAAAGAAGCGGATCGCCAAGGTGTGGTGGCCGCATTGCAATCTTTAGAACCCGAGCAAGCCAGGGCGATGGCCGCTCAGGTGGCCGAGCCCGGTGCTTCTCCGCGCGCCGCGCGATAGCGCTGCTCTAATTCTTGACGCTGTTTTTTGCGCAAGGCAGCGGCTTCAAACCGGCGACGCTCTTCGTCGGTCTCCAGCTTCAAGGCAGGCACTTTCACTGGCTTGCCATCGTCGCCCACTGCCACCATGGTGAAAAAACAGCTATTGGCATGGCGCACCACTTGGCTGCGAATGTTCTCGGCCAGCACCTTGATGCCCACTTCCATCGATGACGTGCCCGTGTGGTTCACACTGGCTAAAAACGTGACCAACTCGCCCACGTGGATGGGTTGCCGGAAGGTGACCTGATCCACCGACAAAGTCACCACATAACGACCGGCGTAACGGCTGGCGCAGGCATAAGCCACTTGGTCGAGAAACTTCAATATGCTGCCGCCGTGCACATTGCCGGAGAAGTTGGCCATGTCGGGCGTCATCAGCACGGTCATGGAAAGTTGGTGGTTGGGTAGGTCCATGGTTCAACTCTTCTGTAGCGGGTCAACACGGGTGGGCACACGCTGGGCCAAGGCGCACATCAACTCGTAGCCCACCGTGCCGGCGGCCTGCGCGACCTCGTCGATGGGCAAGCGCGCGCCGCTGGCATCTTGTCCCCACAGCGTCACGGGCGAGCCCACGCTGGCTTGTGGCACGGCCGTTAAATCAACCGTGATCATGTCCATCGACACCCGTCCGGCCATAGGGCAACGCACACCGTCAACCAACACCGGCGTTCCATTGGGAATCACACGCGGATAACCATCGGCATAACCGCAGGCCACCACGCCGATGCGCATGGCCCGAGGTGCGGTGTAGCTGCTGCCGTAGCCCACATGATCACCCGCTTGCAGCTCTTGCGCCGCAATGATTTCACTGCGCAAACTCATGGTGGGCCATAAGTTCCAATGGGCCGCGGTGTGCTCGGGGTGGTCAGGCGAGGAGCCGTACACCATGATGCCTGGGCGTATCCAATCGGCGCGAACGCCTTCTGCGCTGCTACCAAAACGCAGCGTGGCCGCGCTGTTGCACAAAGAACGCTCGCCGGGCAAGTCCAAGGTAGTTTGGTTGAACACTTGCAACTGCTGCGCAATGCCCTCGGGGCCATCTGCCGTAGCAAAGTGCGTCATCAAGGTGATGTTGTCCACTTGTGTGAGGCCAGACAAACGCAACCAAGCGCGCCGGTAGTGGGCAGGCGCAAACCCCAAACGGTTCATGCCGCTGTTCATTTTCAGGAACACATGCTGGGCGCTGTTGGTTTTGTGCGCGGCCAGCCAATCAATTTGCGCTTCGTGGTGCACGGTGTGCCACAGATTCAGGCGCGAACACCACTCCAAATCGCGCGCTTCAAAACACCCTTCCAGCATCAAGATGGGCCCGCGCCAACCCAGGGCGCGGATGCGGGCGGCTTCGTCGAAGTCGAGCAAGGCAAAACCATCGGCCCCCTTGAGGCCTTCGTAGGCGCGCTCCAAACCGTGGCCGTAGGCATTGGCTTTCACCACAGCCCAACATTTCGCATCGGGCGCAGCCGCCCTGGCGGTCACCAGGTTGTGTTCCAAGGCGTCGGGGTGAATCAGGGCGTGTATGGGACGGGGCATGGACGTGCGGAGTTACGTGGCTGTATTGAACTAGGGCCTGTTAACACTAAAAGGAAGCCCACGCCGTTGTCTGGCTGGCCCCAGAGCTAGGCGCGAGCGAGGCCGTGGGCCTGCGGCCCACAACGAGTTCGCAACGACGCCCTGGGGCCAGCCAGACACCGGCCCTTCGGGTGATCTCCACAAAAGCCCACCATCAAGGCGCAAAGCACAGCTGTGGCATTTGCCACAGCCAGCATTTGCAACGCGGAGGGTGGGCTTTTGTGGAGATCACCCGAAGGGCCGGTGTCTGGCTGGCCCCAGGGCGTCGTTGCGAACGCGGTGTGGGCCGCAGGCCCACGGCCTCGCTCGCGCCTAGCTCTGGGGGCAG
>JBJTHI010000250.1:0-2890 GCA_046094425.1 Burkholderiales bacterium
GGGCTCAAAGCTCAACAGCCCGACCTGTTCGCACACTGGCGCTGCAAGCCAAAGGCTGGACAATAGGAGCCGTATGAATCGAGAGATTCACGTACGGTTCTGGGAGAGCGCGGGGGTGCGATTCCCCTGCGCCACTCAACCTTTCCAACATTCAGACCGCACCAAGCTGCCGACCTGAGAACCGAAAAGCCCGTTGCAATAGGTACCACAAATAAGTACCATTCAAAACCATGAAGCACGGACACCAGCGAACGCTCGCGGCTGTTTATTCCCACCCCACCAGCGCCAACATTGCCCGGAAGGATGTCGAGGCTTTGTTTCGAGGGCTGGGCGCGCAGATCGGTGAGCGTGAAGGCAGCAGGGTGGCCGTGGTTCTATTTGGCGAGGTACGGGTCTGCCACCGCCCTCACTCTTCGCCCCACACCGACAAGGGTGCAATCGCCAGCATTCGGCGGAGGCTAGAGCAGTACGGAGTCAAACCATGAATGTGATGACTGTTGGCAACTACAACGCCAAGATTGAATACGACCCTGACACGGACATGTTCCGTGGCGAAATTCTTGGCCTGAATGGGGGTGCAGACTTCTACGGTAAAAATCCGAAGGAGCTGCGCACTGAGTTCAAAAAGTCGCTTCAAGTTTTCCTGGATGTTTGCCGTGAAAAGGGCATTGAGCCTCGGCGCAACTACTCGGGCAAGTTCAACCTGCGCATTCCGCCGGAGTTGCACGAGCGCCTGGCCCTCGTCGCACAGGCGGAAGGCAAAAGCATCAACACAGTGGCTCAAGAGGCATTGCAAAACCGCGTGGCCGTTTGATACCTTTTGTGGGGGGAGCATCTTCGCCATCACGCTGAAAGGTGCCCTGCCAGACGTGAAACCTTTCTTGGTAGAGAGTTGCCTCTCCTCCACGCGGCACGCCTGACCTTCTCCCGACAGTCAGCGCCGACCGCTGGTGCTAAAAATACTGCTCCAACGCGCAGTAAGTCGGTCGGGGCACCCTCATCTAAACTGATTTCGCTTCCTCAGAATTCACGCCCGGATGCCTGCATGACGCCTTCCCCGCCGCCCGCAACGGCAACACCTCTCGCCCAAGCTACCCAGCGCGAATGGTGGGGCTTGGCCATGATCACCTTGCCCTGCTTGGTCTACGCCATGGACTTGACGGTATTGAATTTGGCGGTGCCTGCCTTGAGCCGTGCGTTGTCACCCAGCGCATCCGAGTTGCTGTGGGTCATCGACATTTACGGCTTTTTCGTGGCGGGCTTTTTGATCACCATGGGTACGCTGGGCGACCGCTTGGGGCGGCGGCGTTTGTTGATGTGGGGTGCGGCGTTTTTTGCAGCGGCCTCGGTGCTGGCGGCGTTTGCGCGCACACCCACTGAATTGATTTTGCTGCGCGCCTTGCTGGGCATTGCCGGGGCCACACTGGCACCCTCCACGCTGTCGTTGATTCGTAATATGTTCCACGACGACACGCAGCGGCAGTTCGCCATTGGGGTGTGGATCACGGCCTTTTCAGTGGGCAGTGCGATCGGGCCACTGGTGGGCGGGTGGCTGTTGCAGCATTTTTGGTGGGGGTCGGTGTTTCTGCCAGCGGTTCCGGTGATGGTGTTGCTGCTCTTGCTGGGGCCACGTTTGTTGCCGGAGTACCGGGACGACAACGCGGGCCGCATCGACATCGCCAGTGTCGTGTTGTCGCTGGCGGCCGTGCTCACCACCATTTATGCCGTCAAGGCGATGGCAGAAGCCGGGCCCAGCGTGGGGCGTTTCATGTTGTTTTTCGTAGGCCTGGCCTTGGGTGCGGCCTTCGTGCGCAGGCAGCGGCAAATTAACTACCCCTTGCTGGAGCTGCGCTTGTTTTCAATTCCCACCTTCCGAACGGCCATCGTTGCTTATGCGTTGTCGTGTTTGGCCATGTTTGGCGTTTACATTTTCATTGCGCAGTATCTGCAAATGGTGCTATCGCTCACGCCGCTGCAAGCCGGTTGGGCCACGGTGCCTTGGGCTGGGGGGTTTGTATTGGGATCGATGGTGTTGGCCCCTCGGATGGCGGCGCGTTTTGGCCCTGGGCCGGTGTGGGTGTGGGGGCTGGCGGCGGCTGCGGTTGGCATGCTGCTGATGGTGGGGGCCGATGGGCCTGGTGCGCTGTGGGTGTTGGTGGCTGGCATGGTGGTGGTGAGCCTGGGCATGGCACCGGTGTTTGCCATTGGCACTGAACAAATCATCACCTCGGCACCGCCTGAGCGAGCGGGCGCGGCGTCGTCGATTGCAGAAACGGCCTCGGAGTTCAGCGGTGCACTGGGCATTGCTTTGTTCGGTAGCGCGGGCACGCTCATCTACCGGCACCAATTGAACCAAGCGGGCTTGGCGACTGTACCCGCAGAGGCCGCAGCCACACTGGGCCGCGCCTTACAAGCCGCCGACAAGATGCCCCCTGAAGCGGCGAATGCGCTGGTGGACGCAGCCCAAGCCGCCTTCACCAACGCCCTGCAGTTCACCGCCCTCGTCGCCAGCGTATTGGTGTTGCTGGCCAGTGTGTTGGCGGCGCGCATGCAAAGGCCACTGCCGTGATTCAAGGGGGCACGGCCCCAGCTCACAGGTACGTGCTCGCGAGCGAGATGGATTTGTCCCTTCTCAGATCAGGTCATCTACCTGTTACCCTAGATCCGGCAGTTGACCGCTTTATTCCGCTTGCAACCCTGCATGGACATTGACATTTCTGCACACGAAGCCCATCACCGCTTGGGTGAAAGCGCTACGCACCCGTACATGGACGCCCCCGGTTTGCCAAGCTTTCAGTTCATGACGGCTCAAAGGTAAAGATTGCACCCGTACATTCGGACTTTGGTTGCGACTTTGGGCCGCTGTCCCTGATGGGATTTGCTGGTTGGC
>JBJTHI010000251.1:0-6085 GCA_046094425.1 Burkholderiales bacterium
CCCAAGGCTCGCCCTTGAGGTTGCGCAAGGTGCTCAGCGCGGCGGTATCGCTGGTTTCGGTGCGCAGGTAGATTTGACTCACGGCAGGGACCAACTGCGCCACGCGGGCGGTTTTGATGCCTCGGGTGGACAGCTCGGCGAGCGCCGTGTTCGCTGCAGGCTGAGACGCATACTGCCCCAAGGACAGCGCCAGCTTGAAGTTGGCCGGAGCGGTCAGTTCCTCAAACGTGACACGGGTGCGTTTGAGTTCTTCAATTTTTTTGTCGATGGTCTCGCGGTTCGGGTAGGGGCCCATCACCAAGGCCCACACGGCGGGCAACTCCACGCTGCGACGCACCCAGGTCAAACCCGATTGAGCACTGCTGGCGGCTTGTTCCACGGCGGAAATTTGTTCCGGGCTGAATGGCCCTACCTCCAAACACTGCACAGTCGCTTGTTGGGCGGCCACTGCGGAGGCGGCCGACACCACCACCAAATCACCCGGACGCACCTGCTGGGCCTGGCGCTCGGGCTCACGGTCGCCGATGGAACGCACCCCCAACACATGATCGAGTGCGCCTTGTGTCCACGCAAAAAACAGCGCATTGGCCAACAGCAGCAACAGCACCAGGACGCGCAGCATGATGTTCCTGCCCGTTAACTTTGAAACACACCGAACAGGCTGTCCGGGCCGGGAGGATCCAGCCGCACATTCACTTCGCCGCTGTTGATCTGGTGCACCACGCCGTCTTCAGCAGTCACCCTCAGCACACCCCCCGCCCCCACGCCCTGGGCCATGGCCACACGGGCTTGCGCATGGGTGGTATGCACTTGGCGGCCACGCAGAATGTCGCGCCGGCTGTAACGCTGCTCGAAAGCAGCAAACCCTTGGCGCTCAAACTGCACCAGGGCCTGCACCAAGGGCAAGGCGATTTGCGCCAATGCGGCTGGGGGTGTGGTCTGCGGTTCGATTTCCTGCAAACATGCCACACCGGATTTCACGTCGGTGGGGTACAGGGGCAATACGTTCAAACCAACACCAATCACAGCCAGTCGCTTATCGGGTGCGTTCACGGTTTCTATCAAGATGCCCGCGAGTTTGCGACCCGCACCCAGAGAACCGCCGGGAGTGGGCACACCGCCGTCCATGATCCACAAGTCGTTGGGCCACTTCAGGCCGATGCGGGGCACTTGGCCTGACTGCAAGGGCTCCAGCGCATCGGCCAGCGCCACGCCCACGGCCAAGGACAAACCCGACCAGTCGCTGGGGGCCAGTGGCAAGGCCAAGGAGAAGGTCAGGGAAGCACCTGCCACCGCCTGCCAAGGACGCCCTTGGCGGCCCCGTCCACTGGTTTGGTGTTCGGCCACCAGCAAACAAGGCTGCAAGTCCACCGAGCGGCGGCCAAAGGCGGCGCTTTCCAGACTGCGGCGTACTTGGCCCCACTGAGTTCCATTTTGAGAATCCCCGCTGTTCACTTCGGTGGGTTGCCCCGCGCCACGCGCGCGCTCGAGCAAGGCCGTGTTGGTCGAAGGCGAACGCGCCACCACCTCCACGCTCAATCCAGGCAACAAAGGCAGCAACTGCTGCCACAAGGCCTCGGCGTTCCAGCGCATGCTGGGTGTGGTATTGCTGCTGGGCGCTGAAGAAGTCTGCAAGTCCGTCATGCCAAATTCTTCAGCGCTTGGGTGCCAGCATGGTGCCACGGCAATTGCGGGTGCCACAGCGGCATTCAAACTGCTTTTTGAGCTTCGGGGTGTAGCGCTCGTCAATCACCAAGCCATAGTCATAAAACAACTCTTCGCCCGCTTTGATCGCGCGTTTGGTGTGAATGAAGACCCGAGAACCTTCTTGTTCGGCCTCGCAATTGGGCGTGCAGGCGTGGTTGATCCAGCGCGCCGCATTGCCGCCCACCTTGGCATCGATAACCCTGCCGTCATCAATGTGAAAGTAAAAGGTATGGTTCGGGTCGCTCGGATCGTGCGGGTGGCGGCGCAGCGCCTCAATCCAACTGATGATTTCGCCCTTGTATTCAATGACCAACTCGCCTTTGGCCAAAGCTCTCGCTGCGAACACACCCTTGCCATGAACGCCACTTTTTTTGACTTGAATGCGGCGACCCGTGTCGGTAGTTGCTGGCGTGGGGGGCGTAACAGATTCGGAGCGGGCTGGCTTCATCAAAATTTTTATGTACATTGAATTGGTGGGCGCGCGTGCGCGTGCGTGCGCGCGAAGCCCGGATTGTATGGATGAGTTGGGACGGCACAGGCCAGGGGCGGAATTTTTTGCCCTGGCGCCAATGACAACACCGACGACAGCAACGCCGACAGAACTGCCCACAGCACCGTTGTGATGAACGTTAGAGGAAACCATGAGCAAGACCTTGATCATTGCGGAAAAGCCCAGCGTGGCCCAAGACATCGTGCGCGCGCTCACGCCCACCGCGGGCAAGTTTGACAAACACGACGACTACTTTGAGAACGAGCGTTATGTCGTCACGAGTGCCGTGGGCCATCTGGTGGAAATCAAAGCGCCGGAAGAATTCGATGTGAAACGCGGCAAATGGAGCTTCGCCAACCTGCCGGTGATTCCGCCCCACTTTGACTTGGCGCCCATCGACAAAGCCAAGTCCCGGCTCAATGCGGTGGTCAAACTCGTCAAGCGCAAAGATGTCACGGCTCTGATCAACGCCTGCGACGCGGGCCGCGAAGGGGAGCTGATTTTTCGTTTGATCGTGCAGTACGCGGGCACTGAAAAAAAGCCGATTGACAAACCCATCCAGCGCCTGTGGCTGCAAAGCATGACGCCACAAGCCATCCGTGACGGCTTCGAGAAGCTGCGCAGCGATGAAGAACTGCGCGGCCTCTCAGACGCCGCCCGCAGCCGCTCTGAGGCCGACTGGCTGGTGGGCATCAACGGCACCCGGGCCATGACGGCGTTCAACTCACGCGACGGCGGTTTCTTCCTCACCACCGTGGGCCGGGTGCAGACACCCACCTTGTCCATTCTTGTCGACCGCGAAGAGAAAATCCGCAAGCACGTGGCGCGCCCTTATTGGGAAATCAAAGCCGACTTTACCGCCCAAGCGGGCGAATACGAAGGCAAATGGTTTGACCCCAAGTGGAAGAAGAATGCCGACGACCCCGAGCAACGCGCCGACCGCATTTGGAACGAGGCCGATGCACAGGCCATCGCCAAGGCCGTGCTGGGCCAACCCGCCAAGGTCACGGAAGAGGCCAAACCCACCACCCAGAGTTCCCCGGGTTTGTATGACCTGACCACTTTGCAGCGCGAGGCCAACTCGCGTTTCGGTTTTTCCGCCAAAACCACGCTGTCACTGGCCCAGGCCCTGTACGAAAAACACAAGGTGCTCACCTACCCGCGTACTGACAGCCGCTGTTTGCCCGAAGACTATGTGGGCGTGGTCAAACAAACCATGGAGATGATCAGTTCTGAAGACTTGCCCGGCCCCTTGCGCGAGCTGGCCGCGCACGCCAAGAAGGCCATCAAAGAGGGTTATGTCAAACCCATCAAACGCATTTTTGACAACAGCAAAGTCTCAGACCACTTCGCCATCATCCCCACCTTGCTGCCGCCCAAAAGCCTGAGCGAGATTGAAGCCAAGCTCTACGACATGGTGGTCAAACGTTTCCTCGCGGTGTTCTTCCCGCCAGCCGAGTTCATGGTGACCACGCGCATTTCCACTGTGAAGGTGGACGCTAAAGAGCACAGCTTTCAAACCAACGGCAAAGTCATGGTCAAACCCGGCTGGCTCGCGGTCTATGGCCGCGAAGCCCAAGAGGACGATGCCAACCTGGTGGCCGTAACACCAGGTGAAGTGGTGCAGGTGGAAAGCGCAAGCGCGAATGCTTTAAAGACCAAACCACCCGCACGCTATACCGAAGCCACCTTGCTGAGTGCGATGGAAGGCGCAGGCAAGTTGATTGACGACGGCGAGCTGCGCGAAGCCATGGCCGAAAAAGGCTTGGGCACCCCCGCCACCCGCGCGCAAACCATTGAAGGATTGCTGTACGAAAAATACATCGTGCGTGAAGGCCGCGAGTTGATCCCCAGCGCCAAAGCCTTTCAGTTGATGACGCTGCTGCGTGGCCTGCAAGTGGAAGAGCTCACCAAACCCGAGCTCACCGGCAACTGGGAATTCCAACTCTCGCAAATGGAAAAAGGCCAACTCAGCCGCGACGCCTTCATGGCCGAGATCGCCGCCATGACCCAGCGTGTGGTGGCCAAAGCCAAAGAGTACGACCGCGACACCATTCCCGGCGATTACGCCACGCTGGAAACACCCTGCCCCAACTGTGGTGGGGTGGTGAAAGAAAACTACCGCCGCTTCACCTGCCAGGGCAAAACAGGCTCTGCGGAGGGCTGCGGTTTTTCCATTGGCAAGATACCCGGTGGCCGCGCCTTTGAAACGGCCGAGGTGGAAACCTTCCTCCGCGACAAAAAGATAGGCCCGCTGGAAGGCTTTCGCTCCAAGGCAGGCTGGCCCTTCACCGCCGAGATCAAACTCGTGTTCGACGACGAGATCAACAACTGGAAACTGGAATTTGATTTCGGTGAAGACGCCAAAGCCGCAGAAGCGACGGAAGCCGTGGACTTCACCGGCCAAGAGTCCCTGGGCCACTGCCCCAAATGCCAAAGCGCGGTGTACGAACACGGCACCAGCTACGTCTGCGAAAAAAGCACCGGCCCCCACGCCACCTGCGACTTCAAAAGCGGCAAGATCATCTTGCAGCAGCCGGTGGCCCGAGAGGAAATGACCCAGCTTCTGTCTACGGGCAAAACCAACCTACTAGAAAACTTCGTCTCCAACAAAACCCGCCGCAAGTTCAAGGCTTACCTGGCGTTTGACAAAAAAGAGGGCAAGGTGAGTTTTGAGTTTGAGCCCCGTGTGGCAAAAGCAGCGGCGAAGGCGCCTGCGAAGACGGCGGGAAAAACTGCGGGGAAGAAGGTGGCGGCTAAGAAGGCGGCTTGAAGGATCAGTCTGTGCGTGGTAACGTGTTTCAAGCTGGCCGGAAATGCGTCATTCCCGCGAAGACGGGAATCCAGGCAGTGGTGGTGGGTAGCGACTGCGGGTGTGACGCGACACATTTCTGGATTCCCGCCTTCGCGGGAATGACGCGTGGGCTCCCGTGGCACACTTGGACGTGGCCCTCAAGCCCAAGAAAGGAATCAGCCATGAACGCACACACCGAACAAGCCTTGTTCTCCAAGATCAAGGCACTGGCCCCGGAACAGGTGGCCGAGGTGGAAGGGTTTGTTGAGTTTTTGGCGGCCAAGTCCAGGAAGTCTGCAGCACTGGACCGGCTGCTCGCGATTGCGCCAGCGCTGGAGGCGGCAGGTGCACCGTCCATGAGCGACAACGAGGTCAACGCTTTGGTGGCCGCCGAGATCAAAGCGGCTCGCCAAGAGCGGCGGGTGCGCGAACAGGCGGAGCAACAAAAGCAGGGTTTAGCACAACAGACCAAGCCATAAAGAATCAGTCGCAGCGTGCGCATCATTCTTGACACCAATGTGGTCATGTCGGCGCTGTTGTGGCGCGGCCTCCCGCATCAACTGCTGGCACATTTGCGCGAGCGCGAGGAGGTGCAGCTTTACAGCAGCGCTGCGCTGCTCGAGGAACTAGCCGATGTATTGACTCGGCCTTCGGCCACCAAGCGGTTGGCCATCAATAACCAGCAAGCGCATGCGGTGTTGCTGGACTATGTGGCTGCTGTAGAAATCATGGATGCACCGCCATTGCCGCAACCGGTGTGCCGCGACCCCGACGACGATGCCGTATTGGCCTTGGCACTGGCCGCAGCGGCTGACCTCGTGGTGTCTGGTGACCAAGACTTGCTGGTGCTTCGAGCCTTTCAGGGGATTCCTGTCTGCTCGGTGGCGGAGGCGTTGCGCGTCATCGAGGCGGGGTGAGGTTTAGCATTTGGGCAGCGGGACAGATGTATGAATGGTTGAGTGGCGCAGGGGAATCGCACCCCCGCGCTCTCCCAGAACCGTACGTGAATCTCTCGATTCATACGGCTCCTATTGTCCAGCCTTTGGCTTGCAGCGCCAGTGTGCGAACAGGTCGGGCTGTTGAGCTTTGAGCCC
>JBJTHI010000252.1:0-6186 GCA_046094425.1 Burkholderiales bacterium
GCGCCGCTTGCTCACGCTCTTTGGCTTCTCGAGCGCGGCGCTCGCGGGGAGTTTCTTTGGGCGTTGTTTCTTTGGCCGCCACCGGCTTGGCGGGCGCAGGGGCCACGGTGGCTGGCGGGTCGCTGGGTTTGGACTGTGGTGTAGAAACCGGTGCAGAGCCGACTGCGGTGGGCTCTGCCGCAGCAGCGACCACGACTGCCGTTGCGGTGGAAGCAGCCGGGGCGATAACTCCAGCAGGCGCAGCAACCGCGGACGACGCCGGTGCCGGGGCGACAGCAACGGCTGGCGGTGTCGCCACAGCAACGGGAGGTTGTTGTGGCAAACCTTCTTGTACACGCGTTGGACTGAGCAAAATCCAAGCACCCAAGGCCAATGCGGTTGCGGTGGCAGCCGTAGTGGCCGCCACCCAACCCCAGCGCACGGGGCCATTGGCACCACCGCTGCGTTCAAACAGGGCGGCATCACCGGCCATGCTATCGGCTTCTTCCGTCCACTGGCGCAAAGAGCGCGACATAGACCGGGCCGAGCTGAAGCGCTTTTCTGGGTCTTTTTCCATCGCCCGCATGACGATGTCGGACAGGCCCTGTGGCAACTCGGGTTTGATCAGGTGGGGTGCTGTGGGCGTGTGGTTCAACACCGCTTGCGAAATCTCTTCCAGCGTGGTGCCGCCAAAGGGTTTCACATCGGTGAGCAATTCATACAACACGACACCCAAGGAAAACACATCGGCGCGTTGGTCCGAGGGGTGCTGGCTGATTTGTTCGGGCGCCATGTAGTAGGGCGAGCCACCGGTGATTTCGTCGGTTCCGCCTGTCGCATGGGTGTCGTGTTGGTGGGTGACGCGGGCAATACCAAAGTCCAGCACCTTGGGCTGGGTGCGGCCCACCATGAAAATATTGGCTGGTTTGATGTCGCGGTGAACCACCCCTTTGCTGTGGGCATAACCCAAGGCATCGGCCACACGGCGAACAATTTGCACAGCTTGAACCGAAGTAGCGCGCCAACCTTCCTTGAGCAACTCGCGCAAGTCTTTGCCCTTGAGCAACTCCATGGCGATATAGGCTTTGTTGTCGCTCACGCCGGCGTCAAACACCGTGACGATGTGGGGGTGAGAGAGGCCCGCTGCCGCACGCGCTTCATTCAAAAACATGGCGTTGAAGTCAGCGCGTTGTTCTTGCGATACCTCCACGTTCAAGGTTTTGATGGCGATCAGGCGCGACAGCAGCGGATCGTGCGCCGCATACACGGTGCCCAAGCCGCCCTCGCCAATTTGGTACTTGAGCGCGTAGCGGCCAATGTGACCGATGGTGTCCAGAGGAGCCGCAGGCGTTTCGTCCAGTGGGGTAGCGGCCGTGGACACGCCCAACATGGTCTCCGGATCCATCTGCTGTGTAGACGCAAAACCAGATCCCGAAGTCTCCCAGCGATCGGCGGAGGGCGATCCAGGCAGCTCCGACGGCCGAGAGTCGGCGAGGGATCCGAAGAAATGGCGCTCTGATGACATAGTGACTGCGAAGCTTAGACGACTACAACGCAAGCGTGCTTCAAATTTGCGTGATTTTCCCCGCTTTTGTAACAAGCGGACACCATTGCCACCTGAACCCGGGAGGGGGAATTCAGCGTCGCCGCGACAACTGGTGCTTATCGGTGCTGCGATCAGCGCGCTTGAACTTCGGCAGCACGCCATTCCGTGACAGCCTTGTCCAACACACCGTTGACGTATTTGTGACCGTCCGTGCCGCCGAAACTTTTGGCCAACTCCACCGCTTCATTGATGACCACTTTGTAGGGAATGTCCAAACAGCTTTGCAACTCGAAGCCCGCAATCAACAACACACCATGTTCAATGGGAGAGAGTTCCGCCAACGGGCGATCCAGGTGCTTCACCAGCACGGCGTCCAGCGCCGGGGCTCCATCCATGCAGCCGTTTAGCAGGGTTTCAAAATGGGTTTCGTCACACTGCGCAAAGTCGTCCAACTCGCGCAGGTGGAGATTGACAGCAGAAACATCGGCAGCCGACAAAAACCATTGGTAAAGCCCCTGCAACACCAGCTCCCGCGACCTTCTGCGCGAAGACCGAGCCGTTATGCGTTCACCCGAGGCACGGGAGCGGCGTGAGCCATCGCCTCGGCTGCGCCTGGATCCTGGGGTTTTGCCCGCGGTGGCTGCTTTGGGCGCAGCAGAGTCTGGGGCGCTCACGAAAGCTCTTCCATCAATGTTGCCATTTCTATTGCCACACGGGCTGCGTCTTGTGCTTTTTCTGCGGCACGCGCCCAGGCTTGTTCCTCATTTTCAACCGTCAAAATGGCATTGGCCACTGGCAACACATGGTCCAGCGCCACACGGTTGATGCCGGCACCACTTTCATTGGCCACCAGCTCAAAGTGGTAGGTTTCACCACGAATGATGCAGCCCAAGGCGATGAGGGCATCGTAGTCGCCGCTGTCGGCCAAACCCATCAACACCACGGGCACTTCCAGTGCGCCGGGTACGGTGATGTGTTTGATATGTTTGGCGTTGACCCCACAGCGAATCAATTCCTGCACACAGGCCTGCGCCATGGTTTCGGTGATGTTCAGGTTGAAACGAGCCTGAACTACGCCTATGCGCAAATCCCTGCCATCAAGCTCTGGCGTATTGCCTCGTTCTGCGTCTTGCACAAAAAATCCCTGTACTTTGTATCGTTAGTTGACCACCATGAAACCGGTGACTTCCAAGCCATAACCGGTCATGCTGGGCATGCGGCGCGGGCTGCCCAGCAATTTCATGCGCGACACGCCCAGTTCACGCAGTATCTGGGCGCCAATGCCATAGGTGCGCAAATCCATTTGTCCGCGCGCTGGTACACCCCCACGGCCCATTCCAGAGGTGGCGGGGTCAAACTGTGCCGCCAGGGCAACCCCATCTTCCCCTGCATTGAGCAACACTGCAACGCCCTTGCCATGACGTTGCAACTCCGCCAAGGCGCTGGGCAGCGGCCAGGAGTGGCCGCAAGGCCCGAGGTCGAGCAAGTCCATGACGGACAGGGGCTCATGCACCCGCACCAGCACCTCGTCGTCTGGGCTCCACTGGCCCACAGTCAAAGCCAAATGCACCCCACCTGCTCGGTCTTGGAAAAGACTGCTGATGAATGGCCCCTGCGCGGTTTGAATGGTGCGCTGATGGAGGCGGGTGATCAGACTCTCGTTGCGGCTGCGGTAGCCAATCAAATCGGCGATGGTGCCAATTTTGAGGCCATGTTCTTTGGCGAACACCTGCAAATCAGGCAGGCGCGCCATGGTGCCGTCGTCTTTCATGATTTCGCAAATCACCGCTGCGGGCACCAACCCCGCCATGGCGGCCAAGTCGCAACCCGCTTCGGTGTGGCCTGCACGCATCAGCACGCCGCCGTCTTGCGCTTGCAGCGGAAAGATATGGCCGGGTTGCACCAAGTCGCTGGCTTTGGCATGGCGTGCCACCGCCGCTTGCACGGTACGCGCGCGGTCAGCAGCCGAGATGCCTGTCGTCACGCCCGTGGCCGCTTCAATCGACACCGTGAAGGCTGTGCCGTGTTTGGTACCGTTGCGGCTGGTCATGGGCGGCAATTGCAGCCTCTCGCAGCGCTCGCGGGTGAGGGTGAGGCAAATCAATCCACGACCGTAACGCGCCATGAAATTAATGGCTTCCGGCGTGGCGTGTTCAGCCGCAATGACCAAATCGCCTTCGTTTTCGCGGTCTTCTTCGTCAACCAGGATCACCATGCGGCCTGCGGCCAACTCGGTTACCAGTTCAGGAACGGGGGAAATCAACATGCCCAGATTGTAGGAGCAGGCCGATACCGTGCAGTCAGATTCGCAGACAAAGCAGCGCCGCCCGCCACTGGCGAGCAAGTGGTGGGCGGCGCGTTCCCCTGCCTCAGGCGGCCCAGTCCACTGCAATCACCTGCTTGAATCCGTCAGGCTCGTTGCTCGTCAAGCGGGTATCTCCAGCGGCAGAGGGAGCAAACGAGGCCATGGCATCGATCAAGTTATGCAATCGGCTTTCTAAACCTGCTTGGCCATTCTTCGATGCCAGGTCGTCTGCGAGTGGCAGGCTCTGCACCAAAGACCAATCGGTGTTTGAACCCGCTCCCGAAAAGAATTGCTGCTCCCAGTTGGAGAGAGTGGAGATTTCCGCTCCGATACTTGCATACCGATTCATCATCGGCGCGTCCCGCAAGCGCAGGTGGGGCATGTCGGATAACAGCCGTTCCACGTCTACCTGGTCAGCCTCATTCGGGTTCAGGGGGGTTTTGTCAGTGTTCTGGCCAATTGGAACGGGTGGTTTTCCCGGAACTTCACCGTCCAGAACTTTCACTCCAGACCAGGCTTGTTCAGTCCTTGAGTCTGGAGCAGACATTTTCTGCCCGGCTGCGACCTGTGTGTGCGACTCATTCGCGGCAACGTCAGTCGCTGCCGTAGGATTTGTCGCCACCCAGTTAGCGGCAAACACGGGTGCCAGTGCCGCCTGATGGCTGGGCGACAAGGTGGTTTGCCCGAGCGGCGGTGGTGCCAAGCCCGCCATGGCGTTGACCAAGGTACCCACGTTCTGCGCGTTGAGGGTTCGACCATCGGCCGTTTGGAACTTCTCCACCCGGTACACCTCGCCCCAGTACCAGTTCCACAGCGTCACTTTGTCATTGGTGCCGATGATGCTGATCTCCAGGTCGTTGCCCGTGTTGCGGAACCACAGTTGCTCGGCCTGCACGCCCGCCAGGAACTTGAGCTCATCGGTGTTGTTGTTCCACTCCAGATCACGAATTTGATCTTGCCCTTGGCCTCGGCCAAAGTAGTAGGTGTCGTTGCCCGCGCCACCGTCCAAAACGTTGTTGCTGCTGTCACCAAACAAGGTGTCGTTGCCCGGCGTGCCCACCAGGTTTTTGGCTGGCAGGTTGTTGTTCATGGCCGTCACGGTCAGGTCAAATACGTCGCTGGCCGTGGCACCTGCACTGTCGGTGACCACCACCTTGATGCTGGTGGTGCCAGCCGTGCTGGGAGCTGTGCCGCTGAAAGCGCGGGTGCTGGCGTTGAAACTGAGCCAACTTGGCAAGGCCGAACCGTTGGAGAGCGTGGCCGAGTAGGTCAATACATCGCCCGCATCGGCGTCGGTGAAAGCGTTTGCTGGGATCACATAGCTGACCGCCGCACCCTCTTGTACCGACTGGTCGGCCAGGGGAGCGTTCACCACGGGCGCAGTGTTGACCGGTGTATTCACCAAGGTTTCAATCTGCGCAATATCCCAAGCACTGCCATCGGCGAACTCAATGCGCTGCAGCGGGTTGGTAGCCGCCAGCGCCCCGCTACCAGCGAAGAAGGACTTCACCGTGACCTTGTCGCTGCCCGTGCCAATCAACACCTCCAAGTCAACACCCAGCCGTTTTACGCTGACTTCGCTCACCGCCACACCGCTCTTGAAGCGCAGCACGTTGAGTTTGCCTGCGGTGGCGTCCGCTAGCGCTTCTGACAGCGTGTCTTGACCGTCGCCTTTGCCAAACAGAATCACATCGTTGCCCAAACCACCGTCTAAGCTGTCGTTGCACCGCCATCTAATGTGTCGTTGCCGGAATAACCCACCATGGAATCAGCCCCTGGCGTACCGGTCAGGGTTTTGTTTTCCGCATTGACCGCCAACGCAAACTCATCACTCACGCTGGCACCGGCCTTGTCAGTGGCCGTGACCTTGACGTTGGTGACGCCCACCGTGGTGGTAGGTGCCACACCATTGAAGGTACGTGTGCTGGCGTTGAAGGTGAGCCAGCTTGGCAGGGCCGAACCATCGGGCAAAGTGGCGGTGTAGGTCAACACGTCACCAGCATCGGCATCGGTGAAAGCGCCAGAGGGAACGGTGTAGTTGATGACTGCGCCTTGGTTGACTGCTTGGTCAGCCAGTGGTGTGACAAGCACAGGGGCGGTATTGCTGCTCGACCCGACCAGACTTTGGATCGTGGCCAAGTCCCAGATCGTGCCATTGGCAAATTCAATACGCTGCACCGGATTCAGTGGGTTGTCGGGCCCCGTGCCTGCAAAGAAGGATCCTGAATCCGTGAGCCAAGTTGCCATCTGACGAATATGAGGTTGAGTTTGCACCCTGATATTGCAAATCTATCGGAAGTTGTGGGCAAGCCGATGGTCAATCGCTGCGCGCGCAGCCCTGGGCCTGCTCACCCAG
>JBJTHI010000253.1:0-1943 GCA_046094425.1 Burkholderiales bacterium
GCGGTCACGCCCCACACGGCATTCTTTTGATGGGTGTATTCACGCAGGGTTTTGAGCACGGCGTTTTTGCCTGTGATCTCGGTGACCTTGGCATAGAGCGGTGCTGCGCCCGGCGCTTCTAAAAATACATACTGGTTGATCAACAGTGAGGGCACCAGTGGGCCACTGATGCGGTAGTAGGTGTGTCCGCTTTGTTGCCAGCTTTCCATGGTTGTTCCATGGCGCTCCCAAAAGTCAGTGGGCAGGGCGAGCATGCCGGTGTAGAGCAGGTCGCCATCGTCGAGCGTCTTGTCGTTGAAGTAGTCTTCTGCGGGCAGGCCCAGAGCACGCGCCTTGATGCGCATATTGATGTCTTTGGACACCAAAATCACCTCGCGCTGCGGCTGTTGCTCGCGCAGCGACTTCACCACGCCCAGAATTTGGTTGTCGGCCTTACCTTGGGGCAGGCCGTCGGGCAAGGTCACGTTGACCAAATGGGTTTGGAAGAACACTTTGCCCAAGGCCTCGCGGTGACCGGTGCGGTTCAGGGGCAGGCCGTCTGTCATGCCATTGGCGTCGCGGGCCGTCATGTCAGCGGCCAGGCCATCCAGGTCGCGGCTGACTTGGCGGGCGTTGCGCGCCACCTCGGTCATGCCCTTTTTGTGGCCGTCCAACTCTTCGAGCGTGATCATCGGCAAATAAATGTCGTGCTCTTCAAAACGGAACAAGCTCATGGGGTCGTGCATGAGCACATTGGTGTCCAGCACAAACAGCTTGGGTGGCCCCGAGGGTTTGGACTTGGCGGGGCGGGTTTTGGCCTGCGGCACTGGGGCTTTCGCCGTGGTGGCCGGGGCCCGTGTTGGTGCGGGCAGTGGAACGGTTTGCGGCCGAGGGTCGTACAGATTCAGCTCGGCAGACGGTTCGGCAGCGGTGGGCGATGCCGCCAGGCTCGCGGAACGTTTGGCGGGCTTGGGCGCGGCTTGCGCGTCGAATTCAGCGGGGTTGAGGAGGGCGGCTCGTTTGGCGGGAGGCTTGGGCAGGGGCATGTAGTGTCAACTCGGCTGAGAGTGATGAAAAAGCGGCGGCTGAAAAAGACAAAAGCCGCACAGTGACCTGGGCGGCTTGGGTGGGGAAGGGGGCTATGCACAACAACATGGGCATGGGCCATTATGCACAAGCGCGGTGACGCCGCAAATGACGCCACTGACTGGCAAATAGCCGACCGTGGCTGAAAAACAAAAGTGCCGACCACGGGTCGGCACTTTGTCATGCATTGTTCGGAATCAAGCTGCTTTTTTGATGGCTTTGACGGCCTTGAGCACTTCTTCTACGTGGCCTGCCACTTTCAGGCCGCGCCATTCGCCCACCAAGGTGCCTGAACCGTCGATCAAAAAGGTGCTGCGTTCAATGCCTTTGACCTTTTTGCCGTACATGATTTTGTTCTTCACCACGCCAAACATGTGGCATAGTTTTTCTTCAGTGTCGGCAATCAACTCGAAGGGCAATTCCAAGTTTTGCTTGAACTTTTCGTGCGAAGCCATGTTGTCGCGCGACACGCCAAAAACCACTGCGCCCGCTTTCACAAAGTCTTTGTGGTGATCGCGGAACTGCATGGCTTCGGTGGTACAACCCGGCGTATTGTCTTTGGGGTAGAAGTACAACACGATGGTTTGCCCCGCGAAGGCTTGGGGTGTGAACTTCACACCGCCGGTTGCAAGCGCTTCAAAGTCCGGGAGGGGTTTGTTGAGAGCTGGCGTCATGAAGTCTTCTGTGCAGTTGGCACCCGTTGGGCGCGTAACCGCAGATTATAGCGGCTGGGCATGACCTGATTCGTTGGGGGCAGGGGATCAGCCCTGGCTGGCTGGTGGTGCATCGAACAGCAGCGCGGCTACCACCTTGCGTCCCTCGGCCAACAGCACGTTGTAGGTGCGGCAAGCGGCGGCGGTGTCCATGGTTTCAATGCC
>JBJTHI010000254.1:0-5704 GCA_046094425.1 Burkholderiales bacterium
GCTGTCATGACCTCAAACTCTCGAACCGCCTGGTGCGGACCCGCATGCCAGGTGGTGTGGCAGGGGTGCCTCCGATAATGGAGGCACCCTATGCCGATTGACTGGCGCTAGTGATCGCACTGGACTGTGCGCCGCAGCATCGCAGCAAGGGCTGCATATGGCCTGGCACGCTGGGCAACCGCCCGCTGTCCTTCATCTACAAAACCATACGCGGCGATGATTGGCTAGGAGTCTGCGCGGCAGAACGTTTGGCGGGCGATTGGAGGGTAAGCGCGCAGTGCCTCGGGCGATTTGTGAGCATTCACGTGGTGTGGCGAGGTCTGTGCAGCGGCCTTGTACGGGTCTGATGGCTGCGTTTCGCAGCCCCGCGATGCCCCGCGTTCCCATCAAGTGCCGCGCAAACTGCACATCCTCCTCAAGTTCAGTGCCAAGCATACGAGCTTGAACTCGGCCTTGACCTTGTCCAGACCCCGCAGACTGAATTGCCTGAACCCCAGCACGCTCTTGATCCACCCGTTGGGTGCCTCCACGATCCACTTCCTCTTGCGGTAGGCAGCCTTGCCCTCGGGTGTCTTTAACCTGGCATCCATCGCTGCGCTGTGCGGGTACTCCTGGGTGTCGATCTCAAGGTCCTGCCTGCCCTCGCGGCCCAGCGCCACGATCAACTCGCTGGGGCTGTCCTTGAGTTGCTCGAACACCGCCTCTGAGCGGAACCCCGCATCGGCCAGAACCTGATCGGCATCTTGGCCCAGATTGGCCTTCACCTGCGCCAGCAACACGGGCAGACGGTCACTGTCGGCGGCGTTGTTGGTCAGTTCGGCCGCCACCACGATCTGTGCGGTCTCGTCCACCGCCGTGTGCGCGTTGTAGCTGTAGTCATAGCCACCACCGGCGCGCTTCATGATGCGGCTGTCCGTGTCGGTGAAGCTCTCTTGAGCGTTGTCCTTGGGCACGCCGAAGTCCCGCTTGTAGCGCCCGCCCTTGGGTTTGCCGTCCTTGTCCCGGGGTTTGCGCTGGTCATCCTGGCTGCGCCCACGGGCTGCATCGGCCTGCTGCTGGCGTTGCTCCAGACGCAGCTTGGCCGCTGTGATCGCGGCCAGGCGGTCAGCACGACGCTTGATCTCGCTGGGGATGTCGATGTCGGGCTCGTTCTTCTCCAGATCATCAAACGCCTTCGCTCGGTTGAGCAGCCCGTCGATCTGCTCTTTGAGTTCGGCCTCGGCCTTGAGCATACGCTCGTAGCTCATGGCCTTGTGACGACTCGCATTGGCCTTGAGCTTGGTGCCATCCACAGCCACCGTGCCGAGCTTGACCAGACCGCACTCGCGCGCCAGGTGAACGACCTGAACGAACAGGGCAGAGAGCTCTTGCAGGTGCAGTGCCCGAAAGTCCGACAGCGTGCGGTGCGCCGGGTAGTTCTCTGCGGCCAGCACCCGCAAAGCCACGTCTTCATGCAGTTTGGATGCAAGCTTGCGTGAGCTGAAGGTGCCCGTGGCGTAGCCATAAATCAAAACCTTGATCATCATGGCCGGGTGAAACGGTTGGTTGCGCGGCCCGCCCTTGGCGTAGCGGGCGTGAAACGCGCTCAGGTCCAGGCTGTCGACGCTGTCGCTGATGAAATACGCCAAATGCCCTTCGGGTAGCCAGTCTTGCAATGCGTCGGGCAGCAGTCGCTGCTGTTGCGGTTCGTAGGGGAGGTAACTTGCAGCCATGTCCGCAATTTACCAAGCCTTCTCAAACTCGTCGCGCTTCTGCCGCGCAGACTCCTAGCGGCGGCTTGTCGCAAGGCATTGGCCGAGGTCTGGCCAACAGACCGCACACTTGGTTTTTCCACCATTGGCCTGCGGATTCCTGGGGCAGATGCCACTGGCCCCGCAGGCCCTCTGGTTTGATCAGAAGCTGCGTTTGATCACATTGGTCTTGGCCGTCACCACATTGCCTGTGTAAAGGTTCTTCAAGCGCAGGCGGCCATACACCTCGTCGGTGCCAAAGTCTTCGTTCAGCAAGTTGGTGCCCAAGGTGGCGGTGAAGGTGGCCACTTCGGGGCTGGTCGGGGTGGCGTCGGGGAAATGTTTGGATGCGTAGCTGAAGATGAAATCGTCTGGGTTGATGAACGCACCCAAGCCATTGTCTTCACCCCACAGGGCGCAGTGCAGGGCGAACTTCAAGCCCTCTTTCATTTCGTTTTGTTCGTACTTGGTGAAGGTGACGCGACAGGTCACTGTGCAGTTGGACGTGCCCGTGCTGGCATTGCTGCCGATTTCAAGTTTTGCGCCGGTGATGGTGGCCATGGTGGATCTCCGATCTCGTAAAAGTACAAAGGCAGCAAGAATGTGAGCGGGCCGGTGGCTGCTGCCCGAAAGCCAATTGACCCGCGTGTTGAAAACACGGGGCCAATGTCTCTCTTGTGCGCTTGTTCGGCGATCCCTAGCAGGCGTGGTTTCTTCCTCGTTTTTAGGGGGTGCGGAACCCCCTTGTTTGAACCTGGATATGGCAGTTGGGCGCGCCCGAGTGGGCTGCGATGAGTGCGCCCTGCAAGGGCAACGAAGCAGCGGGCCCATGTTCGCAATGAGGAGCAAAGCCGCCAGCACGCCTCAGCGCGGCCTGCGACCACAGGCGGGCTATGACGCCGACGGCGCAGCCGGCATGTGCTCGGCTTCTTGCTGCAACCACTGGCAAAAAAGCGCCGCTTGCGTGTGGTCGGCACGGCAACGTGCGGTGTACTGCAAACCACTGGACACAAAACCCAGCGGCGCAATCAGGCGCCCGCTCGCCACATCAGCCGCGACCAGATGCCAAGGCGCAACGCACAACCCCAAACCACCCAGAGCGGCTTCGAGTGTGTAGGTGTAGTGGGCGAATTCCTGTTGAGGTGCGGCAGGCAATTTCGCGCGACAAGCCGCAGCCCATTCTTGCCAGGCACGTGGTCGCGTGCGGGTTTGCAAACGTGGGCACTGGCGTAACAACGCCAGGCGATGGTGGCGGCCACCACGAGCGAGTTTGCCCATCAATTCGGGCGACAGCACGGGCCCTAGCCATTCGTCGAAGAGCAGCGTGCAGGTGGAATGCTGTGTGACCGCTGATGCAGCCACTGATGTGACCGCTGGTGCGCCGCTTGGCTCGGGCTGATCGACATTGATCACCACGTCGTAGCGTTCACGTTCAATCTGCACCGCGTGTGAGGTGGTGCTCAAACGCACGTCGATGCCAGGGTGCGTTTCATGGAAAAGATGCAGGCGTGGAATCAACCAGCGCATGGTGAAGGTGCTCAGGCAGGACACGTTGAGTACATGCTCGGTACTGCTGGACACCACCGCCACGGCAGCAGCGATCTGATCAAAGGCTTGCGTGAGGATGGGCAGCAGTGTTTGCCCGGCAGGCGTGAGTTGCAGTGCGTGTTTGGGGCCTTCAAAGAGGGCCACCCCCAACTCTTCCTGTAGCGCACGCACCTGGCGGCTGACCGCCCCGTGTGTGACGCACAACTCGTCAGCGGCTGCCGTCATGCGCCCCAGCCGCGCCGTGGCTTCGAAGGTGCGCAAGGCATTGAGGGAGGGCAGGCGGCGCGACATGCTGTGAGTTTATGTCACACACTATGCACGAAAAACTCGTTTGCTCCGCTGTCGCTGCTGTGAAACCATGACAACTATCGCCTCAACGTCGATCAAACAAGGAGTAAATGTCACATGCCATTCATACGAACCGATGTACCCGACAGCATGTCCGTCGAGCGCCGCCAGAAGGTGGTGATGGGCATCCACCAGGCCCTGGTGGACAGCATCGGCATGCCCGCTGACGAACTCTTCAACCGCGTCAGCAGCTACAGCCCGCAAGACTTCTTTTACAGCCGCACCTTCAACGGCATGCGCCGCTCGGACCGGGCCGTGGTGGTAGAGATCACCCTGCGCCGTGGCCGCAGTGATGCGATGAAAAAAGCGCTCTATGCACAAATTGCCCGTGAATTGGCGGCGGCTGATGTCGCGTCGGACGATGTCTTCATCTTCATGCACGAGAACGACTATTCCGACTGGTCGGTCGGCCAGGGGCGGTTTGCGATGGCCTTGGTGCAGCAGCCAGGCATGCCCGTTTGAATCAAGGCACTGTTGGCAACGTGATCCGCGTTTCCATCTTCGCCCGGTGCACGCTGAAAAAACTCTTCACATTGCGCACATTGGCGTCTTGCGTGAAAAGGCGCTGCACCACCTCGTGCCAGGCCGCCATGTGGGCCACTTGCAGCAGCAGCATGAAGTCGGGGCCGGGTGAAACGCGGTGGCATTGCTGCACGGCGGGGTCTTGCACCGCGCGCGCTTCAAACGCGGCCAGGTGTTCTGCGCCTTGTCTGTCGAGGGTGACTTCGGTGAATACCGTCAGACCTGCCCCCAAAACCTCTTGCGACAACAAAGCCACGCGGCGCAGGATCACGCCCCCATCTTCCAACCGTTTAACCCGCCGCAGGCAGGTGGAGGGCGAGATGTGTGCGGCCTGTGCCAGCGCCTGGTTGGTGAGCGAGGCGTCGGTTTGTAAGAGGTCGAGCAAGCGCCAATCGGTGCCGTCGCAAGATATGGGATTGAATGAATGCTCCATGAAGTCATTATTCATGAAAGAAAATTCAATCGCCGTACTTGGGTGAACGAAAATTCCATAAAACAATGAATTAAGCACGCATATTTCTCGTCGCCTTGCCTACCATCGCGGCTCTCGCTCGGTGTGTGTCGTCGAATTCGCCCGGGCCCAACCGCCCAAAGGAGACTTCACCATGTGTGGCATCGTCGGCAGCGTCAGCACCCGCAACATCGTTCCCATCCTGGTTGAAGGGCTCAAGCGCCTGGAGTACCGGGGTTACGACTCCTGCGGCGTGGCCGTGCATCAAGGCGGTGAACTCAAACGTGCCCGCAGCACCGCCCGCGTGGCCGAGCTGCAAACCCATGTGGATGAAGACGGCATCTCTTCAGGCACCGGCATCGCCCACACCCGCTGGGCCACCCACGGCGTTCCAGCCGTACACAACGCCCACCCGCATTTTTCTCATGGCCCTAACGCGGGTGCTTCTAGCAGTGGGCGCGTCGCCCTGGTTCACAACGGCATCATTGAGAACCACGACGAGTTGCGCGCTTCGCTCATTGCCAAGGGTTACGCTTTCACCAGCCAAACCGACACCGAAGTCATCGCCCACCTGGTGGATCACCTGTACGAAGGCGATTTGCTGGACGCCGTGCAGCGCACCGTGCGCCAACTCAAAGGTGCCTACGCGATTGCCGTGTTCTGCCGCGACGAGCCGCACCGCGTCATCGGTGCCCGTGAGGGTTCGCCCTTGGTGCTGGGCATTGGCGACGCCGACAGCGGCGAACACTTCTTGGCGTCCGACGCCATGGCCTTGGCCGGTGTCACCGATCAGATCGTCTACCTGGAAGAAGGCGATGTGGTGGACTTGCAATTGGGCAAGATGTGGATCAGCCACTTGAACGACACCGGCCGCTTCGAAGCCGTGCAGCGCCCCGTGCGCACCGTGCACGCCCACACCGGCGCGGCTGAATTGGGGCCTTACCGCCACTACATGCAAAAGGAAATTTTTGAGCAGCCCCGGGCGATCGCCGACACACTTGAAGGCGTGGCTGGCATTACCCCGGACCTGTTTGGCCAGGGCGCCCAGGGGTGTTTCCAAGCGATCGATTCGGTCCTGATTCTGGCCTGCGGCACCAGCTACTAC
>JBJTHI010000255.1:0-60439 GCA_046094425.1 Burkholderiales bacterium
CACCCGCAGGAGTGCGCCCAGGCTGGGCGCACAAAACACACGGCCCGCCTGCGCGAGCCGTTTGAAGCAATGGTTGCGTTCAGCCAAGAACGAAGGTCAGGAGGCGCGCTTGCTGATCATCACCGAGCACTTCACTGTGCGTGCCACGTCATAGGTGGTGCTGCCGAACAGCACCTTGCCAATGCCACTGCTGCCGTGCGAACCCATGATGATGAGGTCAGCCGCTTCATTTTTTGCAGTGGCAATGATGACGTCGGCGGGTTTACCCGATTCGGTCAAGCTCACCACCTCCTTCCAGGCATCCTTTCGGCTGTTACCCAAGGTGTTCATCCGGCGGCGACGTTCTTCCACCAAGGAGGCACGAATTTCCGTTGGCTGCTGCAACTGACTGTCGCTGGGATCCACCACATGCAAAAGAACCAGGGACTTGTCTTGTCCCCCAAAGTGATCCAGGGCCACCTGGAAAGCGGTCAATGAATCGTCGGAAAAATCAATCGGAACGAGGATACGCTGGTAGGTCACAGTGACGGTCTCCGCTAGGCACGCCAGACGCGTGCGATCAGTCGGTTTCCAGTTTATGCGCGATCAACAGCAAAGTGCACCACTGGCACCTGCCAACATTGCATAACCACCAAACAAGTCGGCATGCACCAAAAGCGGAGCCGAGCGTCTCAGCCTGGCCCAACACCCAACTTGAGCATCATGCGTACATATTCCAAACGTGCATGCAGGGTGGCCATTTCGCGCTGCAGGTCTTGCATGGCCCGCAGTTTGGACTCCAGCGCCAGATCGTCTTGAGATGTGGGCCGGGGCGAAGGACTGTTGGGTGTATTCATGATGCGGCATCCGGCCAAACAAGATGGATGAAATGGTCGCGCCAACGGCGACCTCGGTCAACCCCGCAAACCGGTGGTGAAACCCGCTGTTACCAAAAACGGCGTCAAAAGACGGCTTCAGTCTTGCCAGTAGTCATTGACATTCACCACCCTACACGGCGCTGCGGTGGCAGGTCGGCGGCTTTCGCATTCCGTCATGGCCAAGGCCATGGCGCGGGCCACCGAGGCCTGGCCACCCGACCAAGCGGTGGTGCCCCCGCTGGAATAAACAAACACCTTGTTCGTGGCCTGCAACCAATAACGCGAGCGGAAATCGGCCACAGCGGCAGGAGACGACAAACGGGCCGCCACCTCGACTTCAGGCGGCGCGGGCGGGAGTGCCGCCTTGTCAGTGACCGCTTTGGTGCCCGGCGTTTCTGTAGCAGCATCGGTAGCCGCCGGGGCAACAACAACCGCTTTAGGCTTGGAGGAGCTGAAAATCGGATCCAAACCCAGCAAACGCCACAAGTAGCCGATCGTCGCCAACACCAGCAAGGATCCGAACAAGGCCAGCAGCACGTTGGGCCAAGTGAGCTTGGCAGCCCAATCATCCGGCACTCGTACGCCCAGAACACGCACCTCGTCCTCAGAGCTCACAGCGCCACGGGGCGCTGTTTTGTTATTGGCCGCAGCGCGGGCCACACTGCTGGCACGCGCTGCGGCCCGCTCTTCTTGTTGGGCGGCCAGGGCCCGTTTGAGGTCGGTGCCGCAAGCCCGGCAGAGCAAACGCATGGGCTGGTGCTCGCGGCAGGCGGGGCAGCGTATCCACGACGCATCGGGAACGTCGGCGGTCTGAGGCGGTGGTTCGGCCATCGACAACGCACCGGCCACGGGAGCGGTGATGACTGCGGACGCAGTTGACGCCAGGGCCACGACGGGCGAACTCAAATCTGTTGCCACGGGCGGTGGCGGTGGCCGCTGAACCACCGGCGCAAACACGGGTGTTGGCTCTTGCGCCTGCGCACCCGTCTGTGCGCTTGTTGCCGCCAAGTTTTTCAGCAGATCGTCTTGCAGATCATCCATCAATGGCGGCAATGCAGCAGGTCCTTCGCCCAGTAGTTGCCAACCGCTGTCGGTTTTGGCAAAGTTTTCTTGGGGCGCAGGCTGTGCAGCAGGCGCAGAAGGAAGGGCCACGTCCAACAAACCCAGGGAGGGCATGGGCGGTGGTGCCTCCACCTCTTCCAGCCTCACCTTTGCGCCCAAAGCCTGCATGGCTTGGCGGGCCATCTCGGCCTCCACCGCTTGGGCAAACTCGCCCACGGTGACACGTTTGCCACTGAACAAGGAGGCTGGCGAGCGCTGCAAATGGCGCGCCAACGCGGTGCGTACCAACGCCTCTTCAAACCCGGGCAACAACTCGCCTGCGAACAGCAGGCGGTAGGCGCGTGGGGCGGCGCTTTGAGGGCTAGCTGGAGAGGTGTCGTCAGTCGCAGCGGTCATTTGGGTGGGAGGCTAGCCCGGATATTTCACCAGGGACGCGCCCGAGTGGGCGGGGATGCGGTGCGCTGGCAAGGCGCGACGACGCTGCGGGCTCGTGCCCGCGAGGAGGAGCAACGCGGCCAGCGTGCCGCAGCACCGTTCAATCGGGTGCGTAGCGCTTGGTACAAACTGGATTGGGTGGTCGAAACCAAGAAAGTGAGCGTTCATGCGTTGGTACAGGATATTGGAGAGCGACCTGTTGAAATATCCGGGCTAACGTGGAAGCAGGCTTTATGTTGCCATGTCTTTGTGCTCTCACGCCCCGGGCTTGCCATGATCTAAATCGGGTTTGTGCCAAGGATCAATGTGGGTCATCAAGTTCAACACCCGGTGGCGCTGCATCACACGTGTGCGGGCCGCGACGGCAATGTCGTGCCCGGCTTCCACGCTGAGTTGCGCATCCACCTCCAAGTGCGCGTCCACCACGATCAAGTCGCCCATCTTGCGGGTGCGTACATCGTGTACGCCGGCCACGCCCGGGGTCTCCAGCAGGGTGCGCTGGATGGCGGCGACCTCGACCTCATCCACCGCACGGTCCATCAGGTCGTGCAAGGCGTCCCAGCCAAAACTCCAACCCATTTTGGCCACCATGAAACCGACGATGAGGGCGGCTATGGGATCCAGCAGGGGGTATCCCATCAAATTACCAACGATGCCTACGCCCACCACCAAGGACGAAGCCGCGTCTGAACGCGCATGCCAGGCATTGGCGACCAACATGCTGGACTTCACCGACTTGGCCACACGCAGCATGTAACGAAAAAGCAGTTCCTTGCAGACGAGTGCACCCGCAGCCACCCAAAGAGCGCTGATGTGTACTGTGGCGACCGTGCTGGGCGACTCCAGCTTGCCCACTGCGGCCCACAACATACCCACACCCACGACCAGCAGTAACACACCCAATACCAGGGACGCCGCCGTTTCAAAGCGCTGGTGGCCGTAGGGGTGGTCTTGGTCGGCCTCTTTCTGGCTGTGGCGGTTGGCGAGAAGCACCACAAAGTCCGCCACCAAATCAGACAGCGTATGCAAACCATCGGCCACCAAGCCCTGCGACTTCGACCAGACGCCCACGGCGATTTGCACCGCACTCAACACCAGGTTGACGCCCACACTCACCCAAGTGCAACGCGCCGCCGCCACCGCCCGCTGCGCGGGGCTGTGGGTGCTGTCTTCGTCATCGTGATCCAGGTGGGTGAATTGCATGGTGGGTGCGAGCTTAACAACACTTGTTTCAGGTCAAAGTAAGTGCAGGTTGAGCGGTTCAAACTAGAGCAAACAGAACCCCTGTGGAGACTGCCATGCCTACTGCCACCGCCCCCCGTGTGATGGATTCGATTGCAGCGGCGGTAGACGCCGTGTTGGACACCATTCCCGGTGACATTGTGCTGGGCACGCCGCTGGGCATAGGCAAACCCAACCCGTTCATCAATGCGCTGTACCGGCGCATCAAGGCCAACCCGTCGCGGCGTTTGACCATCGTGACCGCGCTGTCGCTGGAAAAGCCCGTGGGAAAAAGCGACTTGGAGCGCCATTTCCTGGAGCCCCTGGTGGAGCGCGTGTTTGCCGACTACCCTGACCTCGACTATGTGAAAGACCGGCGCGGCGGCGGCCTGCCGCCCAACATTGAAGTGCGCGAGTTTTTCATGAAGACGGGCGACTACCTGGGCAACGAGGCCGCACAGCAAAGTTTCATCTCCACCAACTACACCTTTGTGGCGCGCGACATGCTGCTGCAAGGCATGAATGTGATCGCGCAAGCAGTGGCCTCACGCGGGGTGGAAGACGAGTGGCGTTTGTCGATGTCCAGTAACCCCGACGTGGTGTTTGAGGTGGTGGAGCGTTACGCGCAGGCCAACAAACCCCTGCTCAAAGTCGCGGTGGTGAACAGCAACATGCCCTTCATGCCAAATGGGGCCGAGGTGAAACCGGGCTACTTCGACATGGTGGTGACCGACCCTGCGGCCACCCACACCCTCTTTGCGCCGCCCAACGGCAAGGTCAGCACCGCCGACTACGCCATTGGTCTGCATGCCAGCAGCCTGGTACGCGACGGCGGCACGCTGCAAATCGGCATTGGCTCACTGGGCGACGCCATTGCCCAAGCGCTGATCGTGCGCGACCGGCGCAGTGGCGAATACCGCCACATGCTGCAAAGCCTCTGCCCCGACGGACTGGCCGGGCGCGAACTCGGCCGCTTTGACCAAGGCCTTTATGGCTGCTCGGAAATGTTCGTCAACGGCTTTTTGAAATTGATCGAGGCCGGCATCATCCGCCGCGAGGTGTTCGGTGACGCCACCTTGCAGCGCCTCATCAACGAAGGGCGCATTGACGCCAGCGCAGTCACCCCTGCCACCTTGCGCGCCCTGCTGGACGCGGGGCGCATTCGCTCACCGTTGTCTGAAGACGACCTCGCCTTTTTGATGCACTACGGCATCGTGCGAGAAGGCGTGCGGGTGCAAGGCGAACACCTGGTGTCTGCCGATGGCCAATCGTTGGCCAACGATTTGCTCGACGACGCCGCTTTTGAGGCCGTGACGACCACCCTGCTCGGCACCCATTTGACGCAAGGCATTGTCATGACCGGCGGTTTCTTCCTGGGCCCCAGCGACTTTTACCACCGCCTGCGCACCATGCCCGAGCATGAGCGTTTGAAAATCGACATGACCCGCATTGACTTCATCAACCAGCTCTACGGCCACCGCCTGGGCGAAGCCGAACTCAAAGCGGTGCAGCGTATCAAAGCCTGCTTCATGAACACCACCATGAAGATGACCTTGCTCGGCGCAGCGGCCTCAGACGCACTCGAATCCGGCCAGGTGGTGTCGGGCGTGGGCGGCCAGTACAACTTTGTGGCCATGGCCCATGCCCTGCCCGATGCACGCTCCATCTTGATGCTGCGCGCCACCCACGACAACCAAGACGGGCTCAAGAGCAGCATGGTTTGGAACTACGGCCATGTGACGATTCCGCGCCACTTGCGCGACACCGTCATCACCGAATACGGCGTGGCCGAGTTGCGTGGCCAACCCGACAGCGAGGTTGTCAAACGCCTGATCGCCATTGCCGATACCCGTTTCCAAGACCAACTGGTGAGCGAAGCCAAGGCCCACGGCAAATTGGAAGCCGACTACCAACTGCCCGAGCGTTACCGCCACAACCTACCGCAAGCCCTGGACGACAAACTCCACCCTTGGAGCCGCGCCGGCCTCCTGCCCGCCTTCCCCTTTGGCACCGACCTCACGGAAGACGAACTGCACATCGTCACCGCCCTCAAGCGCCTGAAACACGCCACCCAACACCCGGTGGAACTCGTCACCCTGGCCGTGAAAAGCCTCTGGGAAAACAAAGAAGCACCGCACGCCTACCTGGAACGCCTGGGCCTGGCCGAAGCACGCAGCTTCAAGGACATGTTCATTCGCAAGTTGTTTGCGGGGAATTTGTGATGGGCGCGCGGCGCTTCAATCAGTCTGCCAACAACTCGTACCCGGCCTCTAACGGGCACACTACCGAGATAAACCGCAGGGGTTCAGTTCCATTGTTGTAGACGCCATGTACCTCGCTGGTGTGGGCAACCAACACATCTCCGGGCACGATGGGACGGGTATGACCACTGGCGTCAAATTGGTATTCACCACGGCCTGACAAGATGATCCAGGTGTCTTGGCCGCAAGGATGGGTGTGGGCGGCAATCCGTTGGCCGGGCTGGATGAACCAGGCAACCACGGTGGCAGCGGGCGACTGGGTAACCACCGAACGTATCGGTTCGCCCTCGGACGATTGCATGAAGTCGGCGCTTTTGAAATGGCGAGGTGGGTTCATGGATAACTTTCTGCGAGTGATGAAAGAGGGTTGCCGCAAGAACCACGCCAGCCCGATCCTCTATCAGTCGCAGTAGGTCACCACCACCCTGGAATTTCTTGCTTCAGCCGCTCCAAATCCTCCCGCCTGTCCACATCCCAAAGCACCTCGCCCTCCCACAGCATCAGACCCGCGTCTTGGCAACGTGTTCGGGTTTGCTGCAGCACTTGGTCGCTCCCCCAATTCACTTCTTGGAAGGGCGCAAGAAAGGGTTGTCGGCGCGCAATCAGCACATAGCCCCCATCCTGCGCCGGCAACACGGCAACGTCGTTGGTCTCCAAAGCCCGGGCTGCGCTTTGCAAATGGCGCGTTTGCAAAGCTGGTACGTCCGAGCCCAACACCATGGCATGCGGACAAGAGGCGGATTGCATGGCCGCCAGGGCGTGGTGCATACGTTCACCCAAATCGCCCTCCACTTGCGCGCGAACAGCAACACCGGCTTCTTGCGCCAGTTGAAGCAACAGCGGATGTTGCGCATCCCCCGCCGCCCAAAGCGTGACGGGGCCGAGTTGCGCTTGTTGGGCCACACGCAAGGCGTGGCGCAGCATGTGTGTGGCCAATTCGGCGGCTCCTCGTGCGCCCAGTGCAGGAATGAGTCGGGTTTTGGTTTGACCGGGGACAGGCGCGCGGGCAAAAACGCCCACCGCGCATGCGGTTGTGGACGGGGATGTCGGCGGCAACTCAGTCATGCTGCACCGGTGCCAGGAGGGCCTGCCGCACGCGGGCGCTCAGGCGGTCGAGCAACCACACCATGAGCACGATGACGATGAGCAGAGTGGCCAGGCGCTCCCACTGGAACAAGGACACGGCCTCGGATACCAACAACCCCAGCCCGCCCGCGCCTATGAGGCCGAGCACGGTGGAGTCGCGCACATTGAACTCCCACAAATAGAGATGGGTGGAAGCAAAGCCGGGGTAAAGCCCGCGCCGCATGCCGTAGAGCAACACTTGCCAGGGCTTGAGGCCCAAGGCCAAACCGCTTTGCATCAAACGTACATCGGCCGTTTCAATGTGCTCGGCGAACAACTTGCCGTAGGTGCCCAGCGAATGGGAGGCAATCGCCAAGATGCCCGCCATCGGCCCCAAGCCCACGATGCCCACATAAATGAGGCCAAACACCAAGGTGTGGATGGCGCGGCTGGCGTCTAACAAGGCCCGCACGGGCCACACCAACAAACGCGGCGCTTGAACGTTGCGTGCCGCGATGAAACCCAGAGGCAGGGCCAAGAGGGCGGCCAGGAAGGAGCCCACGGTGGCAATTTTCACCGTCGTCCAGGCGGCCTCCAGCACGCCCCACAAATAACGCGCCTCGACCACACGCCGGTCTTCCACACGCAACACACGGCCATCGTCGGCTCTGTATTCCAGGCGCGGCTCGCCCAGCCACACGTCCAAAAAGCTGGGGCGGGACAACTCGCCCAGGGTGCGGGTGAGATTGGCCCAGGGGTTGCGGCCCAGGCTCAAGTCGCCTTGCTGGGCAAAGCTCCACAGGCTGGCGAACAACAACAGGGCGTAGCTCAGCAACAGGCCGCGCAGGGCGAGTTGTTGCAGGCGGGGGGTGGCAAGGGGCATGGTCGAGGGTCATGCGAATCACGACAAGAAACCCCGTTCGGGCTGAGTTTGTCGAAGCCAGCGCGTGCTGACGCGACGACACTTCGACAGGCTCAGTGCGAACGGGATTCGGTTTGCCATGCGCTTTGAAAATATCAGGAAAATAGCTCCATCACCGCTTGGGCGCGAGTTTGCCCGTGGCCAACCCCGCCTCACGAATCGGCGCGTAGTAGGCATTGTCTTTGTCCACAAACCCGGTGTAACGGGCGGGCAGCAAGTCGGGTTGGGTTTTGAGCAAGGGGCCGACCTCGCTCAACGCGCTGCGAAGTTTTTGCACGAAGGCGGTGTCTTTGGCCAAACGGCTGCTCACCGCCACGGCGTCGTTGGGCAGCGGGGGCGAGGTCCAGAAGATGCGGCTCTCCTCCGCTTTGATGAGGCCTTGGTCAATCATGGTGTCGCGGTTGCGGTTGAAGTCAGCCCCGGCATCGAGTTCACGACGCACCACCTGGGTTTCAATGGCCTGGTGTTTGGTGTACAGCACCCGCGAGAAAAACTTCTCTGGCTCGATGCCGCGTTTTTGAAATTCGTAGAAGGGAATCAAATAACCCGAGGTGGAACCTTTGTCGCCAAACGCAAAAGAGCGGCCCTTCAAGTCGTCGATGCTGCGAATGCCACTTTGCGGGTGGGTGACCATGATGGCGAAGTACTCCGGCTTGCCCTCGTAAAGAATGGTGGACACCGCCTGCGCACCGGCTTCGTGGTTGGCCAGCACATAACCCCAGGGACCCATCAAAGCGATGTCGGTTTCACCTGCGGCCAGCGACTTGGCCAGACCCTCCCAGGTGTCCACCGTGTTCAGAATCACTTTGCGGCCCAGGCGTTTTTCAAGGTGCTGCGCCAGGGGCAGGTAGGTGGATTGGTTTTTTTCGCGGTCGGGTTGAAACAGGCCCACGCCAAACCGCAAAGGGCTGGTGTCTTGGGCTTGCGCCATGGAGGCCAGCAGGGGCAGGGTCAAGGCGGTGGCGGCGATCAGGGTACGGCGTTTCATGGGTTTGCTTTCAAGGATTGCGGTTGCTGGGTACGGTCGGTGTGGCCTTCTTCTTGGTGTTGGTAATAGCGGCGGCGCAGCGCGTCCGGCGATGCGCCCCACCAGTAACGCCAGCGCATCACCCACATCAACGCGATGGTGTGCAGCGCACCGTGTTCGTCCCAGCGGCGGCCGCTGGTGACGAGGGGTTCGCTTAAACAAGCCGGTCGCCCCAGGCGCTTCAAGCGGCGGCAAATTTCAATGTCCTCCATCAAGGCGATGGAAGCAAAACCGTTCAAAGCCTCAAAGCTGCTGCGGCGCATGAACAGGCCTTGGTCGCCAGTGGCGATACCGCTGATTCGAGAGCGCCAATTCATCAAACGCGCCACCACAGGCAACCAACGTGATTGCCCTTGAATGCGCACGTCAAAGCGGCCCCAGCAGCGTTGTTCCAAGGCTTGGCCAATCAAATGATCTGCGTTGCTCGGCAGGCTGTTGTCTGCATGCAAAAACCACAGCGCGGTTGTTTGTTTTTGTGCCAACAAAACGGCTGCACCCGCATTCATTTGCCGCGCACGGCCACGGGGCGCGGTCGCCCACAAAGCACCCACTGCTTGGGTCAAGGACTGGGCGCGTTGCCATTGATCGTCACGGCTGCCACCGTCCACCACCACCACGCTCGCACCACGCGCGAGCAGTGGGTGAAGTTGAGGCAGCAAGGACGCCAAAGCATTGGCATCGTTGAGCACGGGCACCACGATGCCAAGGTGGCACGCCGGTTGACGAGTGTGATTCAGCGACATCACACCTCCCACCGTTCGGGCTGAGCCTGTCGAAGCCGCGGTGACCCGCGCGACCCTTCGACAAGCTCAGGGCGAACGGCTGAGGGACGCGGGCCGTGCTGAATGCGGCTCCAGTAAGACAGGTGGGCGTCGCTACCCTGCGGCCACATCGCCAAAAACCGCTCGTCCCAAGCGCTGGCGTTGTAGGGCACGGCCACGGCGTCGATGTGCACACCCTTCAACACCGTGCCATACAAGCACTGCAAATGGGCCGGTGCAGCCGTGGTGGCAACGCGGCTGATGACCCCCGCGCGCTGCCCGGCAAAACACGGCATGCCTGCGGCGCCGTTGTTGATGACCACGCCTTGGCCTTGCATCAACTTCATACGCCGCAAGCCAGCGGCACAGGTGTGGCTGCTGGCAAATACATCCACCTGCGCCTGCGCGAACCAATGGGCCACCGTGCTTTGGTGCTTGGCATCATCCAGCGCCGCCGGGTCAAAACCCCAGCCCGCCAACGATTCGGCGTCACCATGCACCACAGCAATTCGTTGGCCTCCCACTTGGGCCACCGCAGTCATGGGCAAAGCAGCCAAACGCTGCACAGCCGCCGGGTGGTGTTGAGCCGTGTCGCGCAAGCGATCCAAGATACGGTTGGAGCGTGCGACGGTGGCCTCATCCACCTCGTCGGGATAGGCGCAACCACAACCCGCGCCACTGCTGGGCGAGGCGATTTCGGTTTCCACATTGCCACGCAAGCGGAGGTGGGGCGCGGTGGCAGCTTCTATCTGGACGAAGAGTTCTGGCTCTACATCAAACCAATGAAAGTCCCCATTGAGCACCAAGTGCCTGCACGCCGCAGGCTCTTGTTCAAACAAAGCCGCCACGGTGCGCCAAGCTTCGATGTTGCCGTAGAGGCCGCCCACCACATAGAGCACATCGGCCTCTAGCGGCACCGCCTGAGCGAAGGTGGTGGCGCTGTAGCGGTAGTGCAGGGGGCAAAAACGGCCAGCGGTCATGGCGAGTTCAAACCAAGGCACCGCCACAACTGCTGCCCTGCCCCGCCGTGCAACCCCAGCAGTGGTCGGCGACAGAAATCGGCCTTTCGTTCAAGTCTTCACTGAGCAAATCACGCAGATGCGGCGCATGCGCTTTCAAGGCGGCAGCGCGCAGCGGCATTCCAAGCTGTTGGTTGAAATCGCAATCAAACAGCTCGCCACTCCAGCCCACAGAGACCAGGCTGCGGCACATCACGCCTTCCAAGTTCTCGTCACGATGCGCACCGCGCAGCAAGTCCATATAAGTGTTGAACTGCCCCTTGGACACCAAGGTGCTGCCAAAGCGCTGGATCGGCATATTGGCCAAGGCATACAGGCGTGTGAAGGCGATGCCGAATTGTTCGCCTAAAAAGCGGCGGTAGTCGGCTTCCAACTTCACTTGGTTGGGCGGCAGGCTCGGGCCTTGGGGGTTGTAGACCAAACTCAGTGGTAACTCATCCGTCTTGCCATAACCCAAGGCGTTGAGTTGTTGCAAACCACGAATGCTTTTGGCAAACACACCGTCCCCACGCTGGCGATCCACGTTGTCTTCCAAATAACAAGGCAAGGAGGCCACCACCTCCACACCCTGCTCGGCCAAAAACGCGGCCAGGGTTTCATGGCCGGGCTCGAACAAGATGGTGAGGTTGCAGCGGTCAATCACACGCACGCCCAAGGCACGGGCCTGGCGCACCAAGTAGCGGAAGTGGGCGTTGATCTCGGGGGCACCGCCGGTCAAATCCAAAGTGAGGTTCGGACTGCTTTTTTTCAGATGGACCAAAACCTGCAACACCAAATCAACCGTGGGCAGATCCATCTGCTCGGTACGCTGCGGGCTGGCGTTCACATGACAATGCAAACAAGACTGGTTGCAGGTGTAGCCCAAATTGACTTGCAGGGTTTCCACACGGCGGCGCCGAAGGGCGGGAAAAGTGGTCTCAGCCAACAAAGGCATCATCGCGTGCATGCGGTGGGGCTCCAAGCAAAATAGGGGTTGATCACACCAGTCGTCTTGAACTGCCGCTACCTTACAGCAGCGCGGACAAAATTGTTTGGAGACCCTTTGTGAACCCTGAATCCATCGCTCGCCCGTCCTTTGCCAGCATCGGTGTCATCGGTGGCAGCGGCCTGTACCGCATTGAAGGGCTGGAGAACGCCCGTGAAGTCCAGGTTGAGACGCCTTACGGCCCACCGTCTGACGCCTTCATGGCGGGCACGCTGCAAGGCGTGCCTGTGGTCTTTCTGGCCCGCCACGGCCGTCACCACAGCCTCACGCCGAGTGAAATTCCTTTCCTGGCCAACTTTTGGGCCTTCAAATCGCTTGGGGTGCGTTACCTGGTATCGCTGTCTGCAGTGGGCTCACTGAAAGAAGAAATGGCCCCGCTCGATGCGGTGCTGCCCGACCAGTTCATCGACCTCACAAGACAGCGCCCCCGCACATTTTTTGGCAACGGCATCGTCGCCCACGCCGCCATGGGGCAACCTGTGTGCCCGGCTTTGCACCGGGTGCTGGGCGACGCCGCTGAAGCGATCTACGGCGCAGGAAAATTTGGCCAAGGCCGACTCCACCGGGCGGGCAGTTATGTGTGCATTGAAGGCCCGCAGTTTTCGACGCTGGCCGAAAGCATGCTCTACCGTTCGTGGGGCGCTGACATCATTGGCATGACCAACCTGCCCGAAGTGCGTTTGGCGCGCGAAGCCGAAATGGCTTACGCCACCGTGGGTTTGGTCACTGACTACGACTGTTGGCACGAGAGTTTTGGCCACGTGACCGCCGAGATGGCCATTGCCAACCTCACCCAAAACGCGAGCAACGCCCAGGCCTTGGTGCGCGAGGTGGTGAAGCGGCTGCACGCCGCGCCACCCGCATCCATCGCCCACAACGCCCTGGACAGTGCTCTCATCACCCCCGCCACCGCCATGCCCCTTGAGGCCAAACAGCGTTTGCAGCTTTTGATGCAACGGGTGTTAGCAGCGCGTGGGGGCTAAAGCGGCTGAGTGCCCTGAGCGGCATACAAATGCCGCTGAAACCCGTTGAACACCTGCCGCACCTGATCGGGCTGGCCCAGCTCCGCGAACGCATCGTTCAGGGCGTGGTTGTATTTGAGTTTGAGCAAGGGGGAGAGTTTGTCGGCATCAAGCTCTTCCACGCCCTGTTTCACATACTGGGCCAGCACAAAATCAACAAACGCCTGCTGTTTTTGGGTGAACTCGCTGGCGCTGGCTTGGTGGGCAGCGCTGGCCCGAGTTTGTCGCGACACTGGGGCGCAAGCAAACGCCACATAAGCCAGCACATCGAATAAATCGCAGTGCTCGGCTTCGATCACGCGCTGCATCTCCAGCAATGGTTCTTTGCCAAAACCCTTTTCGGCCAAACCTTGCAACAAAGCCTTGCGGGTGTCGGGCGCACTCCAAATTTGCCGCAGCGTCTCTTCGTCTTTGAAAAATTCCGGCAACACCCCAAAGAGTTCCTCCAAAAACTGCGCGGCTGACATCGGCTGCCCGCTGGCGCTCCAGTAACTGGTGGCCATCATGCTTTGAATGCGCCGCGCTTTGCCGTCGGCCAACACCACACTGACCTTGGTGGGCCTGTCTGGTCGTAACGACGCAGCGGGCTGAGGCTCTTGTGCGTACAGCACCGTCGCTGGGCGCTCGGCTCGAGTGGCCACGGGCTCAGGCGGCAGCGGCTCGCCATCCCACTCCGGGTCGCTGAAGTGGTGGTGGGCCTTCACGAAGTCAAACACGGTGAAGTAGTCCTTCCCGTCATACAGCCGGGTGCCTCGGCCTATGATTTGTTTGAACTCAATCATCGAGTTCACCGGGCGCAACAACACAATGTTGCGCACATTGCGTGCGTCCACCCCCGTCGAGAGTTTTTGCGATGTGGTCAGCACCGTGGGAATGGTTTTTTCGTTGTCTTGAAAATCACGCAGGTATTGCTCTCCCATCGCGCCATCGTCGGCTGTCACGCGCACGCAGTACAGCGGGTTGGTGCTGGACTTCATTTGGTTGATGAGGTCGCGCACCACCAGCGCATGGGTTTGCGTGGCACAAAACACCAGGGTCTTCTCGCGCTGGTCGATCAACCCCATCAAGAGTTTCACGCGGTAGGCCTCGCGCTCGGGAATTTCAATCACCCGGTTGAAATCTTTCTCTTCATAGCGCCTGCCCGGCTCCACCTCGCCTTGCACCACCTGGTCGTCTGGCGTGTACACGTACTCATCCAAGGTGGTGGCAATTTGTTTGACCTTGAACGGCGTCAAGAAACCGTCGTTGATGCCCTCCTTCAGCGAATAGCTGAACACCGGGTCGCCGAAGTAGGCGTAGGTGTCGGCGTTGTCGGCGCGTTTGGGCGTGGCGGTCAGCCCCAATTGCACGGCGGGCGCAAAGTAATTCAAGATGCCGCGCCAACTGCTCTCGTCACGCGCACCGCCCCGGTGGCATTCGTCGATGATGATGAAGTCAAAAAAATCCGGCGGGTAGTCACCAAAGTAAGGCGAGGGCTCGCCGTCTTGCGGCGGGCCGCTCATGACGGTTTGGAAGATGGTGAAAAAAATGCTGCCGTTTTTCGGCACGCGTTTTTTCTTTTTGATCTCGTCGGGCGCAATGCGCACCAGGGCATCGTCGGGGAAGGCCGAAAACGCGTTGTAGGCCTGGTCGGCCAAGATGTTGCGGTCGGCCAAAAACAAAATGCGCGGGCGGCGTGTGCCTTGTTCCGGGGGTGTTTGGCCGCCGCGCCAGTCGGTCAAATTCCAGCGGCTTTGGAAAAGTTTCCACGCCAGTTGAAACGCCACAAAAGTTTTGCCGGTGCCAGTGGCCAGGGTCAGCAACATGCGCTCGCGCCCTTGGGCCACGGCTTGTAAGGTGCGGTCAATGGCAATGTCTTGGTAGTAGCGGCTTTGCCAACTGCCGCCCCGGTCTTCAAACGGCACAGCCGCGAAACGCGCACGCCAGGCGGCCTCGGTGGCGTCGGTTTGTGCAAAAAGGGCGGCCCACAAGTCTTGCGGGCTGGGGAAGGCGGGCACATCGCCCTCCGCACCCGTGGCCATGTCCACCGCATAAATCGCCTGCCCGTTCGTGGCGTAAGCGTGGCGCAGCGCCAGCTTGGCCGCATACCGTTTGGCCTGAGCCAGCCCTTCGGTATGCGGCTTGTCCCACGCCTTGGCCTCCACCACCGCCAGGGGAGTGTTGCGGTACACCAGCACATAGTCGGCAATGTCGGCCGTACCGCGTTTCACAGCCCCAACGCCGCCTTGTAACCGCCCCAAGGTGATGCAGTGCTCGTACAGTACGCGGCTGCCCTCCACCACACCCCAACCTGCGGCCTTCAGGGCCGGGTCAATGTGATCGGCGCGGGTTTGTGCTTCGTTCATTCATGGCTCCAAAGGGCTTGCACTTAAGAAACAAACCCAATTCAAGTCCAAAAATCAGGTAACGGGTCAAGACTGCTTTTTCAGAGGGCTGTGCGGCTTACATCTACAACTGGTGACAGTCAGTCATCACTTCACTGCCCTCCTTGCCCAGGCAGCGTCAAAACCCGATCAAGAAATTCACCGTCTCCAAGGCGGCGCCAAGCTGTTGATTTAATTAACAAAATTTCGAAACCCCGTTTCATTACCCCTCCCGGAATCAAAACCCGATCAAGAAACTTCAGGCCCAGTGCGGCACGTAGCCGGCGCGCGGGTGGTCCGGGTCGGCCACCCGGATCAGGCCCGCTTCCAGCGTTTTGTTGATCACCGCCGTCGCCTGGGCTGCGTTTTTTGACGCGATGCCAAGGCGGGTACACAGGCTGGCATTTTTCATCTTGTCCCCGCTCAGGAACTTCAGCACCGCATGAAAGTAGCAGGCCCGCGCCCTCTCTTCCGGCGTCATATCGGCAAAACTTCGTGGCCCATACAGCACCGCCTGCGTGGCGTGGCCTTCGGCCCGAAAGAGCGGTGCCGGGAGTTGGAAGACCTCGCAGGCCGCCACCACCTTGTCCAGGCCGCTGCCCTGCTCCTCGCACATCGCCATGCGGCGCATCAGCGACGCCAGGGCCTCGTTGCGCGAGCGCGGTGGCAAATCGATCATGCGCTCGGGCTTGACCAGCGGCGCACCCGGGTTGCTGATCTCCAGCCTATCCTCGAACAGCTCGATCTGCGGCCCCGCGCCGCTGACCGTCATGTCCTGGTGAATCAGGGCGTTGGCGACAAGTTCCCGAATGGCCAATTCGGGAAACAGCGGGCGCGCCTCGCGCAGCGCCGCCCCAATGTGCTCGTTCTTGGGCAGCAGACCGTTGAGGTACACCACCAAGCCTTCAAAGCCCACCGCATAGCCCTTCTGGCCGTCGAGCCGGTGCGTCACCGTGGCGGCACGGTTCTTCCCGCCATAGGCCACAAACCGCACCGCCTTGCGCGCCAGGCTGGCTTCAAAGTCGGTGAGCCGCATGGCAAACAGAATGGCACCCAGGTTGGTGATGTTCCAGCGCTCACCCACATCGCGCACGATCAGCCGGTCGGCTTCCAGCTTCTCAAAAATGCCGCTGCGGTTGTCTGGCAGGGGCTGATGGGTCAGGTGGAAGTACTGGCTGTAGTCCAGCAGGGTCAGCACCTCGTCGCCACTGGCGTACTGCCGCGCAATGCCTTGCTCCCACCGATAGGGCTGCAGCCGCTCGATCAATTGTTGGTAGCGCTCGGGGTAGTCGGTGAGCTTGGGCGTGGCGCTGCCGATGCGGATGTAGGGTACGCCGTTGAAGGCGACCGGTGCGCCGGTGGCGGCCGGTATCTCCAGCAGCACCAAGCGGCCCTGGGGATGGTTCACGAGCCGGAAGTTGAAAGCTATACTGGGCTGCAGACTGTTGGCAAGCCAGAGTGCCAGCACTTGGTTGCCCACCTTCTTGGTGTCAGGGTTGAAGTCCGTACCGGTCACGGCATGGCTGCCGTCTTCGACACCCCACACCATATAGGCCATGTCCTGGCCTTCAATCCGGGCCGAGTTGGACAGCGCCGTGCAGCGCTTGCCGATCATCTCCGGCTCGCTGTTGTTGCCCTTGAACTCCAGCCAGGAAGTTTCTGCGGGCAACGCCAGCAACTCGTCGATCAGGGCGATGTCGCGGGAAGGATTCATGCTGCTGCGGCCAGTTGCTGGTCGGTGGACTTGGCGGTCAACTGGCCTGTGAAGGCTCGGTGGAGGAGGGATTTTTTGAGTTCTTCGAGGGCGGCGAGTTTGCGTCGCTGGATAGCCTCAAGGCGATTGGTTTCGGCGGAAATTGCATCGAACTTTTCAACGATTTGTGACTGCTCCGAAAGCGAGCTCGGAAACGAAATCTCGATGCCCTTCAACAGACTCGCTTTGATGCCTTGGACAGTGGCTCCTGTGCCCTTTTTTCGAATACGCTGTTGAATCGGTGATGACAAAAGCAAGTACTTCAAGAACGTGCTGTTTAGCTTCGCAAGGTCAGGCTGCATGATGATGATTCTCTGTGCGAATACCACCTTCTCTGAGGTATCGAGTTGAGCGACATTTGCCAACGGTGCTTCTGTTGTAAACAAAACATCGCCCAGATTTGGGATCCCTCGGGTCATCCATCCATCGTAGGAGTCTGGCGCAACAAACTCCTCAGGTGTTCTTTGCAGGAAGCCCATTTTTACGTTCTTGGCGGTAATCAGCCGCAGGCCATCACTGGTTTTTTCTGGCGTCTTTCCCCGGTAATCGATAAACCGAATGCAATCACCTACCTTTGAATCAACCCAAGTCAGTCCGCGCTCAGTAAAGACTTCCTGCAAATAACCCTCAAAGACCGCGCGGGCGTTCTGCAGGTTCTTCTCGGCGTTGGCCTTGGCGGTGGCGATGCCCTCGAAGGCTTCGTCGAGGATGGCGACGATGCGGCGCTGCTCGTTTTGAGCCTCAGGGAAACTGACGCGATAGCTCTCGGCAAGCTTGGTTCGCGATAGTTCGGTTTGGCCGCCGCAACCCTCACCCCCTGCTTGAATTTGTTCTTCGATCGCCACAAGTGCATAGCCGAAGAATTCTGGGTGGAACAACCCCGGGGTTGGTCGAACGATGGTTACATGGGAATCGACGGTCGTCGGCTCTGGCGGGTTGTCGCGCAGCTGAGCGACGCGCCCGAGCGTCCCGGTACCTGTGGAGTTGACGAGCACGTCGCCGGCGCGCACGAACCGTTCGGGAGTCACCTTCTTGGCTGCATCGTCATGACGCCGGCCAAGATCAAAGTTGACCGCATGGTCGCGAACGCATTTTTGGTTCAGAACCGCGACTCCACCTGCCGCCAGGTATACCGGCGAGATGCCACGGTTGATGAACTGGCAGACCTCAGCCAACGGCTTGCTCTTCCAGTTCGCCGTCACGCCACCAACCCCCGAATCACCGCCAACACGTCCGCACTCTCCGCATCCAACGCCGCAATCTCATCCAGAATTTCCTGCGGTGAACGCAGGGCGGTTTCATCGCCACCCTTGGGGTTCTTGACCGACAAATCAAACGTGGCCGCGTCCAGGCCCGCCACGTCCACCGACCAACTCTGCGCAGAATCGGCAAACGTATTCTGCCGCTCAATGAAGTCCGCCATGTCGCCATCATTCAGCGGGTTGGTTTTGCCCATGTTGCGACCGGGGTTCAGCTGGTAGAACCAAACCTTGCGCGTGGGCGCGCCTTTCTCGAAAAACAGCACCACGGTTTTGACGCCTGCGCCTTGGAAGGTGCCGCCGGGGCAGTCGAGCACGGTATGCAGGTTGCAACTTTCCAGCAGCAGCTTGCGCAGGCTGGTGCTGGCGTTGTCGGTGTTGCTCAAGAAGGTGTTTTTGATGACGATGGCGGCGCGGCCACCGGCTTTGAGGCTTTTGATGAAGTGCTGCAAAAAGAGAAAGGCGGTTTCCCCGGTTTTGATGGGAAAGTTTTGCTGCACCTCTTTGCGCTCTTTGCCGCCGAAGGGCGGGTTGGCGAGGATGACGTCGTAGCGGTCGCGCTCTTGAATGTCGTTGATGTTTTCGCCCAGGGTGTTGGTGTGCACGACGTTGGGCGCTTCAATGCCGTGCAGGATCATGTTCATGATGGCGATCACATAGGCCAGGCTTTTTTTCTCCTTGCCGTAGAAGGTGCGGGTTTGCAGCGTTTTCAGGTCGTCGGCTTTGCTGGCTTGGGGCAGCAGGTGGTCGAAGGCCTCGCATAAAAAGCCGGCTGAACCGCAGGCGCCGTCGTAAATACGCTCGCCAATCTTCGGTTGCAGCACCTGGATCATGGCGCGGATGAGTGGGCGCGGGGTGTAGTACTCGCCACCGTTGCGGCCAGCGTTGCCCATGTTTTTGATCTTGGCCTCGTAAAGGTGCGACAGCTCGTGTTTTTCGGTTTGCGAGCGAAAGCGCAGCTCGTCCACCAGGTCAATCACATCGCGCAGGTTGTAGCCGCTTTGAATTTTGTTTTTGATCTCGCTGAACACCTCGCCTATCTTGTATTCAATGGTGTTCGGCCCACTGGCGCGTTGTTTGAAACCGGCGAGGTAGGGAAAGAGTTGGGTGTTCACAAAATCGCGCAGGTCGTCGCCCGTCATGGCAGCGTTGTGGTCGATTTGGCCTTGTTCAGTTTTGGGTGCGGCCCAGGCTTCCCAGCGGTAGGGGGCTTCCAGAATGAAGCTGGTGCGTTTGCCTTCGAGCGCAGCCTCGGCTTGTTTGTCGTGGTCGAGCGCGTCGAGGTACTTCAGGAACAGCAACCAGGACGACTGTTCGGTGTAGTCCAACTCACTCGTGCAACCGGCGTCTTTGTGCAGGATGTCGTCGATGTTTTTGAAAGTCTGCTCAAACATGGGTGGTTTTTTGCTCTTGGTCGTTGACCCGCCGTGGGCCAAATGGGGCCGCAGAAGTGTAGCGATGGCTGATGCGGCGAATCACGAACCGTGGTCTTGCAGCACCCATCCCGCCGCGCGCTCTGCAATCATCAAGGTGGGTGAGTTGGTATTGCCGCTGGTGATGGTGGGCATGATGCTGGCATCGGCCACACGCAAACCGGACACACCGTGCACGCGCAAGCGGGCGTCAACCACAGCGGTGGGGTCGCTGGCGGGGCCCATCTTGGCCGTGCCCACCGGGTGGAAGATGGTGGTACCGATGTCGCCTGCGGCTTGCAGCAAGGCCTCGTCGCTTTGGTGCTGCGCACCAGGTTTGACTTCGGTGGGTTGATAGCGCGCCAAGGCCGCTTGGCTCACGATGCCGCGCGTGAGGCGCAGTGCTTGGGCGGCTATTTGTTGATCGTGGGCTGTGGACAAATAATTCGGCGCGATACGCGGTGCATCCTCTAAGCGAGGTGAGCGAATATGCACCTCGCCCCGGCTCGTGGGGTTCAAGTGGCACACACTGGCGGTGAAGGCATTGAAGCGGTGCAGCGGCTCGCCAAAGGCGTCGAGCGACAGCGGCTGTACGTGGTATTGCAAATTGGCGTGGGGCTGCTCGGCGCTGCTGCGCGTGAAGGCCCCCAGTTGGCTGGGAGCCATGCTCAAGGGGCCACGGCGGCGCAGGGCGTAGTCCAACCCCATGGCCGCTTTGCCCCACCAAGAGCGAGACAGCGTGTTGAGGGTGCGCACGCCCTGCACTTGAAAAACACTGCGGATTTGTAAGTGGTCTTGCAAATTGCGGCCCACACCCGTGAGTTGATGGCGCAGCGCAACGCCATGGGCTTGCAGCGACTGTGCATCGCCCATGCCGGAACGCTGCAAGATCATGGGGCTGCCGATGGCCCCAGCGCACAAAATCACTTCGCGGCGAGCGTGGGCTTCGATAGGCTCGCCGCCGCCACGCGGTTGCACCCGCACACCGGTGGCCCGCCAAGGCGTGTCCTTGCCAGGGGTGAGCAACACCTGGTCGATCTCCGCGCCCGTCCACACTTGTAGGTTGTCTCTATCAAGAGCTGGGCGCAAAAAGCCTTTGCTCGCGTTCCAGCGAATGCCGCTGCGCTGGTTCACCTCAAAATAACCCACGCCCTCGTTGTCGCCCCGGTTGAAATCAATCAGCGCCGGGATGCCTGCTTGCACGGCGGCTTGGGCAAAGGCGTCCAAAATCTCCCAGTGCAAACGCTGGCGCTCCACGCGCCACTCGCCGCCCGCACGTTTTCCCCTCGGGTCGTGGCCAGGCGCGGCGTGGAAAGCATCTGCCCCACCGTGATAGTCTTCATGGGCCATGAAGGCGGGCAAGCAATCGTTCCAGCCCCATCCCTCATTGCCCAAGGCGGCCCAGTGGTCGTAGTCGCGGGCCTGGCCACGCATGTAAATCATGCCGTTGATGCTGGAGCTGCCGCCCAGCACTTTGCCGCGTGGGTAACGCAAAGCGCGGCCATTTAAGTTTTTCTCGGCCTCGGTGCGGTAGAGCCAGTCGGTGCGGGGGTTGCCTATGCAGTGCAGATAACCCACGGGAATGTGGATCCACAGGTAGTCGTCTTTTCCGCCCGCCTCGATCAAAAGCACCTGTTTGGTTTTGTCGGCACTCAAGCGGTTGGCCATGAGGCAACCGGCGGTACCCGCGCCGCAGACGATGTAGTCGTAGGTAGGGGTGGTCATGAGATGCCAGTGACGGGCTTTTACCTGGCGAGCACAGGAAACAAAAGTTTCAACCCATCGGTGAGCAACTCCACCGCCAGTGCCGCCAAAATCAAGCCCATCAGCCGGGTCATGATGTTGATGCCAGTGCTGCCCAATACCTTGGCGATACGGCCGGAGGCGGCGAATGCAGCTGCCGTGGCCAAAGCCACCACCACGCCGTAACCCACCAGCACCGCCAGTTGCCAAACCTGTCCCTGGGCTTTTTCAGCGTAAATCACCATGGTGGAAATGGTGGCAGGGCCGGTGAGTAAAGGAATGGTCAAAGGCACGACCGCAATGCTGGCGCCCGCATCCACCTTGTGCGAGCCCTCGGCCACATCCTCTTTGCGACCCTCCGCCGGTTGGGCATTGAGCATTTGCAAGGAGGAAATCAACAACAAAATGCCCCCGCCAACCTGGAAAGAGGGCAGCGAGATGCCGAAAAACTCAATGATCTTCAATCCCGCCAGCGCACTGGTGGCGACCACCAAAAATGCGGCAAAAGCACTGACTTTGATGGTGCGCCGCCGCTGCGCTGGGGTGAAGTTGCTGGTGAAATGAATGAAGAATGGCACCACCCCAATGGGGTTGACGATGGCCAAGAGGGCGATCAGGGGCTTGTAAATGTCCATGCCTCATTGTGGGGCGCGGCGCGGTGCGACCCGTCCCGGATTGAAGCGCCTCATTGATAACCCTAGGCCTCTCACCCGCAGGCGGGCAAAACAACAACACTTTGCATCTGGACTAGCTGATAACTCTTTGCCCAGGCCAGAAAAATCAACAGATAATGGTCACTCAAGGTTTGGCAGCCGCGCCTTCGCTTTTGAATGGGTATAGGTAGAAGCGCCAGATGGTTTGTTTTTGAGGCTCGTTTTTTAAACTTGTCTCAGCTTCATTAAGAAAGAAAGGCGCTCTGCATGGGCAACAAACTCTACGTGGGCAACTTGGCCTACGGTATTCGTGACGAAGATCTTCAGCAGTCTTTTGCGCCTTTTGGCTCGGTAACCTCTGCCAAGGTCATGATGGATCGTGAAACCGGTCGCTCTAAAGGTTTCGGTTTTGTCGAGATGGGCAGCGACGCAGAAGCCCAAGCAGCCATCGCCGGCATGAACGGCAAAGACCTGCAAGGCCGCGCCGTGGTCGTGAATGAAGCCCGCCCACGCGAAGAGCGTCCCGGTGGCTTTGGTGGCGGCGGTCGTTCTGGCGGCGGCGGCTTTGGCGGCGGTGGTCGCTCCGGCGGCGGCGGTTATGGCGGCGGCGGTGGTTACGGCGGTGGCGGCGGTGGCCGCTCCGGTGGTGGTGGCTACGGCGGTGGTGGCGGTGGCCGCTCCGGTGGCGGCGGCTACGGTGGTGGTGGCCGCTCAGGCGGCGGCGGTTACTGAACCCCTTTCAGCCCAATACAAAAAAAGCGGTGGCGCGTCAGCCCACCGCTTTTTTATTGCTGTTTCAATACTTCTCTGGACGCAGCACCGCCACATCAGCGAAAAACAAGGTTAAACCGAAGTTGGGCGCATAGGTGGCGAGCACGTGGCGGGCAATGTTGTCGGCCACGTCGGCATCACAAATCACTTTCATCTCAATGGTGCGGTCGGCCTCCCAAGACCCTTCGCGTTCACCGGTGTGGCCCGCACCGCGCACGTCATATACGGTGTAACCATGCGCGCCCAGCCGTTTGGCATCTTGACCAAGCTGTTTCTCCAGTGCCGCTTCGGCGATGATGACCAGGAGTTTTTTCGGGTGTTTGTTCATGGCAGACTCATTTCGTTAGGGCCTTGGCCAGTTCGATGTAAAGCGGAATCCCGATCACGATGTTGAACGGGAAAGTAATACCCAAGGCCGCCGTGATAGAGAGCGCCGCATTGGCCTGCGGAACCGCAATGCGCATGGCTGTGGGGGCAGCAATGTAGCTGGCACTGGCCGCCAAAATCGCCACGATGGCCACACCGCCGGTGGACAAACCCAAGGCCACCCCGACCAACGCACCGGCCAGCGCCAAGAGAGGCGGCGCGCCCAAACCCACCACCAGCACCGCGGCACCAAACCGTTTGACTTCACCCAAGCGGCCACCAGCGACCAAACCCAACTCCAACAAAAACAAAGCCAACACGCCTTTAAACGGTTCGACAAACACCGCGTTGATGGGCGCGCTGCCTTCAACGCCTGCGATGGCACCAATCACCAGACCACCTAGCAAGAGCACCATGCTTTTGCCGCAAAGTACGTCGTGGGCCAAGGTTTGCCAGCGGAAGGGGCTGGCGGTTTGTTGTTTCTCTTGCGCTTCCCGCTGCGTCGCCCAACGAGCCAACAAAATGCCAGCGGCCAGGCCGGGCACTTCCATCACCGCCACCCACAAGGCGGCGTGGCTCTCATAGGGAATGCCTTGGCGCGTCAAGGCGGCTGTACCCACAGCAAAGGTGACCACACTCACCGAGCCATAGTGGGCTGCCACGCTGGCGCTGTCTGCTCCGCTGAGTTTGAGTAAACGTAAGAGCGGAAACAGCACAAAAGGAATGGCGAACCCGAGAGTCATGGTGGCCAAGACCTGGGGTGCCAAGTCCAGCACGGGCTGTTTGCTCAGTTCAATGCCGCCCTTGAGGCCGATGGCTAGCAACAAATAAATGGACAGGGTTTCGTACAGCGCTTCAGGCAGCCGCAAATCGCTGCGCAGCAAACGGGCCAAGACGCCCAACACAAAAAAGAGAACGACGACGTCAATCATGAGGGGCAAAATTTTGATGGGTCACAAAAAGCGCTCCAAGATGCGTTTGGAATGTTTGTCCAGCGCCAAACGATCAGCGACTAAAAACTGAATGCCTTGGCTGTCGGCAATCAGCAAACGAGAGGCGCTCAAGCGGCGTATGTCTTCCTCGCCCTTGAGCACCAATTGTGTAGGACCACGGTCGGTGTCCACGTCCCACACACTGGGGGTGGAATAGGTAGAGACGCGCTTGATTCGCGCTATCACCGGCATGAACTCGCGCACGGCCAGCTCTGCCTCAATGAGGCTGCGTGCACTTGCAGACAACTCGTTCATATGGGCGATCCACACCCGCTCTTTGCCATCTGCCCCCACCAAAGAGACGCCTTCCAGGGGCGCGGCAATCGGGAAAGCACGCACCGGGATGATGCCCACATGGGCGATTCCTGAGTCGTCCGTCCAGACCAGGCGGCCAAAGGCATCGCGGTGAAGTTGGAGTGTGCAGCTCTTCATGCTTGCCCCGCTGGATGGGCGGCCGGAATGGGCGCGGGAACGTTGTGCTGGCTCTCGCCGTCTTCCTCGTCCACCTGCCGCGCTTGGGCTTCATAAAGTCGGAAGTAAGCGCCCTGCTGCGCCATCAATTCATCGTGCGGTCCCACCTCGACCACTTGACCTCTGTCCATCACCACCAACCGATCAGCTTTGCGCAGGGTGGACAGGCGGTGGGCGATGGCGATAGTGGTTCTGCCTTGCACCAGGTTGTCCAGCGCTTTTTGAATTTCTTTTTCGGTTTCGGTATCCACCGAGGACGTGGCCTCGTCCAAGATCAAGATGCGCGGGTCGATGAGCAAAGCCCGGGCAATGGAAATGCGCTGGCGTTCACCGCCCGACAGGCCCTGGCCGCGCTCGCCCACCATCGAGTCATAGCCCTGGGGCAGGCGCAGAATGAACTCGTGGGCATGGGCGGCGCGGGCGGCCGCCACGATCTCTTGGCGTGTGGCCTCGGGTTTGCCGTAAGCAATGTTTTCAGCAATGGTGCCAAAGAACAAAAACGGCTCTTGCAGCACCAGGCCAATGTGGCGGCGGTAGTCGGCCACGGCAATGCGGCGAATGTCGGTGCCGTCTACGCGAATTGAGCCATCGGTCACGTCGTAAAAGCGGCAAATCAAGTTCACCAGGGTGCTCTTGCCCGAGCCGCTGTGGCCCACCAGGCCAATCATTTCGCCTGGCCGAATGTCCAGGGACAGCCCCCGAATCACCGTGCGGCTGCCGTAGCGAAAACCAATATCGCGCAGTTGCATGCCGCCTTGCAGCTTGTCCACCTTCACCGGCTCCAGCGGTTCTGGCACGTTGGAGACATGATCCAGGATGTCAAAAATGCGCTTGGCCCCGGCTGCTGTTTTTTGCGTGACCGAGACAAAACGGCTCATGGAATCGAGCCGCCCATAAAACCGACCGCTGGCGGTGATGAAGGCCATGAGCACCCCTACGGTGATGCTGTCCTTGGCCACCAGCCATATACCGAAAGCCCAAACCACCAGCAAACCAATTTCGGTCAGCAAAGACACCGTGGGCGTGAACAGCGACCAAGTGCGGTTGAGTTTGTCGTTGGCATCCAAATTGAGGCGGTTGGCCTCACGAAAACGACCGGCTTCGTGGCGTTCTTGGGCAAACGCCTTCACCACACGAATGCCGGGAATCGTGTCGGCCAGCACATTGGTCACTTCGCCCCACACCCGACCAATCTTTTCAAACCCGGTACGCAGTTTGTCTCGCACGCGCTGAATCATCCAGGCAATCAATGGCAAGGGCAGCAAAGTGACCAAAGCCAGCCAGGGGTTGATGGAGAAGAGAATGGCCGCCGTCATCAAAATCATGATGACGTCGGTGGCGAAATCCATGGCGTGCAAAGACAGGTAAACCGAAATGTTGTCGGTTTCCGACCCAATGCGGGCGATCAAGTCACCCGTGCGTTTGCCGCCGAAATAGTCCAGCGAGAGTTTGAGTAAATGCTCAAAGGTGGTGGTGCGCAGGTCAGACGAAATTCTTTCAGAGACAAGTGCCAAAAGGTAAGTGCGCGCCCACCCCAAACCCCAGGCAAGCAGGGCGGACACGAGCAAGCCTGACAGAAGCAGCAAAGCCAAATTGGGGTCAATGGGCTGACCGTTTTGATAGGGCACCAGCACATCGTCCAATAAAGGAATCGTGAGGTAAGTAGGCACCAGGGCCGCGGCAGTGGAAGCCAGTGTCAGCACAAAACCCAGGATCAGCTTGCCACGGTAAGGTTTGGCAAATTGACCCAAGCGCAACAGCACCCAGGTGGAAGGCGGCGAGTGCAACTCGCGGCTGCACACCGGACAGGACTCGCTGTCTGGCGGCAAGCTGGCTTGGCAGGTGGGGCAGTTCAGAGCCTCTTCAGCGCGGTCAATTTCGGCTTTTTCAGCCTGGCCCTGCCCTTCAAGCCGTTGAACAGCCAGATCAAACTGCGCCGCCCAACGAAGTACCGCTACATTACGCCCCAAACTGAAAAACCACCGGGCCAGCAAGCCAGAAGGATCGGTCAACTCCAGGCTTCCCAGCCCTGCATGGTCGCGCACTTTGAGCGACATGCCTGCCGCCAAGGGCCAGCTTTGGAGTTGGCCGCCCCTTGAGCCAGCCAAGACACGCTGGTTGGTCAGCAAAAGTGGGGTGCTGGCGAAAAACAAGTGCTCGTTCAAGTCAACCGACAGCTCAGCCAAGACGTTCTCGCCTGCATGCAGTTGCGAAGACAACGCTGCCAACTGGCGGGTTTGAGATGCCCTTGAAGCTAGTTCAGCAGAATGTGAGTGCATCGGTTTCCAGGGAATCAATTAATTTTGACGGCCAAAGAAGGCTGTAGAGGCATAAAAACAGCGGGAATCAGCCGGGGCCAGACCGTGGATTCTCACCCAAACGAGACGTACCGCCCTTGAGTTGACCGACCAGCTCCACGCACCACGCCCTTTTTCATGATCCAAATGACCCGTCAAGGTCATGGTTAGTTTGCGCAAACTTTTCTAAATGGAAAAATTCGACGACATTCAGTTACAGCGCATCAATTTTCTGCGCGGCCCCAATGTTTGGACATACCGCTCGGTGCTGGAGGTGTGGCTGGATTTGGGCTTGCTGGAGGATTTTCCGTCCAATTTGATCCCCGGCCTGACCGACCGCCTGCTGGTCGCCCTGCCCGCCCTTGGAGAGCACCACTGCGGCGTGGGCGAAAAGGGTGGTTTTTTGCAGCGCCTGCAAGAAGGCACCTGGGCCGGACACATTCTGGAACATGTGGTCATTGAGCTGCTGAACCTGGCTGACATGCCCACCGGCTTTGGCCAAACACGCAGCACCTCGCAACGCGGGGTTTATCGCATGGTATTTCGCGCCCGTGACGAGCAAGTGGCACGACAGGCATTAGAGGAGGGTCACCGCCTGTTGATGAATGCCATCAACAACCAGCCCACCGACACGTCTGCTGCCGTACAACGCCTGCGTGACAAAGTGGAGGCCTGTTACCTCGGCCCGAGCACCGCCAGCATCGTGGCCGCCGCCGCTGACCGGCATATTCCGCACATGCGCCTCAATGGAGGCAACCTGGTTCAACTGGGTCACGGCGCAAGGCAGCGCCGCATCTGGACGGCCGAAACCGACCTGACCAGCGCCATTGCAGAAGGCATAGCCCGCGAAAAAGACCTCACTAAAAGCCTGCTCAAAGCCTGCGGCGTGCCGGTGCCCGAGGGCGTGGTGGTTGAGTCCCCCGAAGCAGCCTGGGAAGCCGCCTTAGACATCGGCCTGCCCGTGGTGGTTAAGCCTACCGATGGCAACCATGGGCGGGGTGTGAGTTTGGATTTGAACTTGGAGGCCGACGTGAAAGCGGCTTTTCCGGTGGCCGAGGCAGAGGGCAGCGGCGTCATCGTCGAGCAATACATCCTCGGACAAGAACACAGGTTGCTCGTGGTTGGCGGCAAGGTCGTGGCAGCCGTCAAGGGTGATGCGGCCTCGGTGGTGGCCGATGGACGCAGCACCGTGCGTGCACTCATCGACAGCCAAATCAACTCCGACCCACGTCGTGGCGACGCGGAGGACTTTCCCTTGAGCATCATTCGCCCTGAGGACGAGGGCGCCGTGATGCTGGAATTGCAGCGTCAAGGCCTCACACCGGAATCCGTTCCCGAAGCGGGTCGCAAAATCATGGTGGTGCGCAATGGCAATTTGGCCATTGACTGCACCGACGATGTTCACCCTGAAGTGGCCCACATGGCCTCCTTGGCGGCACGTATGGTGGGCCTGGACATTGCAGGCATCGACTTGGTGGCGCAAGACATCTCCAAACCACTGCAAGACCAAGGCGGCGCGGTGGTGGAAGTCAATGCCGGCCCGGGCCTGCTCATGCATTTGAAACCCGCAGTGGGCCAACCGCGCCCGGTGGGCCGTGCCATCGTGGATCATTTGTTTGCGCCCACATTGGCCGACAACGGCGAATCCCCCGGCCGCATTCCCATTGTGGGCGTGACAGGCACCCAAGACACCCATGTGATCTCTCGCCTGGTGGCCTGGCTCATGCACTTGGGCGGTCACCATGTTGGACTGGCCTGTCGTGACGGTTTGTTTTTAAACCGCCGCCGTGTAGAGCGGGGCTCTTGCGCGCACTTTGAAGCGGGGCGGCGTTTGCTCATCAACCGCTCGGTCGACGCCGCCGTGTTTGAAAACAGCGCCGAATCCATCCTGCGCGACGGCCTGGCCTATGACCGCTGCATGGTCGGTGTGGTGACCGATTTTCAACTGCCCGAGGCCGACCGTGCGACCCTGGCCCACTTTGATGTGTTGGACAGCGACCAACTCTTCAAAGTGCTGCGCACCCAAGTGGATGTGGTGTTGCCCGAGGGCACGGCCGTTCTCAACGGTGGCGAGGAGTCAGTGGCCGACCTGGCCCGCCTGTGCGATGGCGGCGTGATCCTCTACGGGGCCAGCGAGAACCTGCCTGCTCTGACCCGTCAACGCCAAGAAGGTGGCCGGGTGGTGTTCCAACGTGGCCCCCATGTGGTGCTGGTCACCGGTGGCGAAGAATTGCTGCTGATCGACTTGGCCGAGCGTGCTACGCGTCAAAACAACCTTGACACCGAGCCGCTGCCCCTAGAGGCCTTGCTCGCAGCGGTGGCCACGGCCTGGGCGTTGGGCATGGCCCCCGATCTCATCAATGCGGGCATTGACAGTTTCCGCGCCAATGCCAGCGACCCACTGGTGAATCTCTCGAATTTGGGTTTTGTCACAACAAATACCAAAAGCATCACATCAGGCGCATCGGGATCAGCGCGCCTGTCGTCCTGAACCGCTGCTGGCACGTTCAAAGCCAACGATTCTTCTCGAAAGCCCAAAAATGGAACTCTCTCGCATCCGTGCCCTGCGTGGCCCCAACCTCTGGGGGCGTCACACCGCCATTGAAAGCATCGTGACCTGTTCGGAGTCTGAGCGCTCCATCGCCGCGCGCCCCGGGTTTGAAGCAGCGGTGCGGGCTCTCTTCCCCGCCGTGGGCGCGCTACGCCCCAGCGGCGCCAACAACCCGGTCTCTTTTGCCCATGTACTGGAAAGCGCCGCCTTGGCGCTTCAAGCCCAGGCGGGCTGCCCCGTCACCTTCAGCCGCACTTCAGCAACAAGTGAGCCAGGGGTGTACCAAGTGGTGGTGGAGTACAGCGAAGAGCCTGTCGGCCGTTTGGCGGTAGACCTGGCGCAAACCTTGATTGAAGCCGCTGTCAAAGGCCAGCCTTTTGATGTGGACGCCGCCGTGGCCCGCCTGCGCGAATTGGACGAAGACAGCCGACTCGGCCCCAGCACCGGCTCTATCGTCGATGCCGCCGTGGTGCGTGGCATTCCCTACCGCCGCTTGACCCAAGGCAGCATGGTGCAGTTTGGTTGGGGCTCTAAGCAACGCCGCATACAAGCGGCCGAGTTGGACGCCACCAGTGCCGTGGCTGAATCCATTGCCCAAGACAAAGACCTCACCAAAACCTTGCTGCGCGCAGCCGGTGTGCCCGTGCCCTGGGGTCGCCCTGTCACCTCGGTGGACGATGCCTGGGCCGTGGCCCAAGAAATTGGCATGCCCGTGGTGGTCAAGCCGCAAGACGGCAACCAGGGCAAAGGCGTCACCGTCAACATCAACCAGCGCAGCCAAATGGAAGCCGCCTATCGCACCGCTGCCGAGTATGGTCAGGTGATGGTGGAGCGTTATTTGCCCGGCCACGATTTCCGCCTGCTGGTGGTGGGCGACAAGGTGGTGGCCGCCGCACGCCGCGACCCGCCCCATGTGATCGGTGATGGCGAGCACACCGTGCGTGAATTGGTGGATCGCGTCAATGCCGACCCGCGCCGTGGGGAGGGCCACGCCACCTCGCTAACCAAAATTCGTTTTGACGACATCGCCCTGGCACGCCTGGCTCTGCAAGGCTTGAACGCCCAAAGCGTGCCCGAGAAGGGCCAACGTGTGGTGCTGCGCAACAACGCGAATCTGAGCACAGGCGGCACCGCCTCTGACGTGACTGACGATGTGCATCCCGAGATGGCCGAACGCGCCGTCGCCGCTGCGCAAATGGTGGGCCTGCATATTTGCGGGGTGGATGTGGTCTGCGAAACCATGCTCAAGCCCCTGGAAGACCAAGGCGGCGGGGTGGTGGAAGTCAATGCCGCGCCTGGCCTGCGCATGCACCTCTCGCCCTCCTTCGGCAAAGGCCGGGCGGTCGGTGAAGCCATTGTGAACAGTTTGTTTCCCCCAGGACAAGATGGCCGCATTCCCATCATCGCCATCACCGGCACCAATGGCAAAACCACCACCACGCGCCTGACTGCGCACTTGCTCGCCACCAGCGGTTTGGGCGTGGGCATGACGCTCACCGACGGCGTGTATGTGAACGGCCGCCAAATTGACAGCGGTGATTGCAGTGGCCCCAAAAGCGCACGCAACGTGTTGATGCACCCCGATGTGGACGCCGCCGTGTTTGAAACCGCGCGCGGTGGCATCTTGCGTGAAGGTTTGGGTTACGACCGCTGCCAAGTGGCAGTGGTCACCAATCTCGGAGCCGGTGACCATTTGGGCATGAACCACATTCACACGGTGGAAGACCTGGCCTTGGTCAAACGGGTCATTGTGCAAAACGTGGCCGCCGGTGGTTATGGCGTTCTCAATGCGGCCGACCCCCATGTGGCGGCCATGGCAGCGGTGTGCCCGGGCAAAGTGATTTACTTTGCGGCCGACCGCCACCACCCCGTCATGGCCACCCACCGCGCCCAAGGCCACCGCACGGTCTATGTCGATGGCGACGCCATCGTGGTGTCTGAAGGTGCTTGGCGTGAACGCCTGCCAATGCGTGACATTCCCCTCACCAGAGGCGGCAGCATTCCTTTCCAAGTAGAAAACGTGATGGCTTCCGTTGCCGCCGCTTGGAGTGTGGGCCTGCACTGGGACGACATTCGCCGTGGTTTGGCGAGCTTTGTGAGCGACGCCAGCACCGCCCCCGGCCGCTTCAATGTGATGGACTATCAAGGTGCCACCGTGATCGCCGACTACGGCCACAACCCCGACGCCATGCGCGCCTTGGTGGCCGCCATAGCCGCCATGCCCGCCAAACGTCGCAGCGTGGTCATCAGCGGGGCGGGCGACCGCCGCGATGAGGACATCCGTGAACAAACCGCGATTCTCGGTGCCGCTTTTGACAGCGTGGTACTGTTTGAAGACGCCTGCCAACGTGGCCGCGCCGATGGTGAAGTGGTGCGCCTGCTGCGTCAAGGCTTGAAAGGCGCACCACGCACCACCAAAGTACAAGCCATCAAAGGCGAGTTTTTGGCCATTGATGAAGCACTCAAACAACTACAACCCGGTGACTTGTGTCTGGTGCTGGTGGATCAGGTGGAAGAAGCCCTGGCCCATTTGAACCAGCGCATCGCACAACCGATGGTTGAGTTAGCTGACGTGGCGGCTTGATAGCGTTCGACGCTGGATTCAACGTGAGGTGAGGTGCCCGCGTATCCACTGCGCCAACTCGGTTTGAGTGAAGCGCCCGGCAGCCACGTCGACCATCACCACGGTGGCGTGGGCCTCGGTGGCCGTGAGGCGGTAACCATTCAAAGCCAGGAATAAACCAACGCTTAAAAAAGCAACTCGTTTGTTGCCATCGACAAAAGCATGGTTGTGGGCCAGCCCCCAGCCATAACAAGCCGCCAAATCGGCAACATCGGCTTCTTCATAACTTACCAATTGCAGGGGCCGCGCCAATGCGGAGTCGAGCAAGGTTTCGTCTCGAATACCGACTGCACCCCCATGATCGGCCAAGGTTTCTTCATGGAGGACGAGCAGCAGCCGCTTGTCTATCCAGCGCCAACTCATTTGGCCAAGGCGCGGAAAGTGTTCCGATAGTTGTGCATGAACTCGCGGCCCAGCGCCAACTGCTCTTCAAACGCGGGGTCGTAGGGGGTGAGGGCAATGCCATCAGGCGTGTCGGTCAAGTGCAGGGCATCCCCTTTGTCCAATTTCAAACGCGCCAGCACGTCCTTGGGCAAGATCACACCGATGGAATTGCCAATTTGGGTGAGTTTGAGCGTGTACATGCTTCGCTCCGAAGTTATAACTTTCGTTATATTAACCCATTCACACTTGATTGCGCCGCTTTTTTCTCGCCCTGCCCGACAACAAGCGATCAAACAGGGCGTTCGGCAGCAGCCGCATCAGCTTGCTCACCAAGCCCATTTGCCAAGGAATGACGCGGTAGCTCTCGCCCGCTTCAATGGCGTGAAACGCGCGGTCTGCAAACGCATCGGCGGGCATTAAGAAGGGCATGCTGTAGCTGTTTTGCTCCGTCAACGGTGTGGCGATGTAGCCTGGCACCACGGTCACCACCTTCACACCGAAGGGCCTGCACTCCCCACGCAAACTCTCGCAGTAACTGATGACGCCGGCCTTGCTGGCGCAGTAAGCCCCGTGGCCGGGCAGGCCGCGTATGCCAGCCACGCTGGCAATGCCCACCAAGGTGCCGCTGCGGCGCGCGCACATGCCTTTGACAAAGGGATGGAAGGTGGCAGCCAAGCCGATGTTATTGGTCTCCAGCGTTTCGCGCATCACGGCCAAGTCGTCGAACTCGGCGGTGTCCATGCCCACGCTGATGCCCGCATTGGCGATCACCACGTCGGGAAGACCTTGCGCGGCCATACAAGCCTGGCCTGCGGCGACGATGCTGCCCACATCACGCACATCAGCGGCATAAACCGCCCAACGTTCTTTGGCCCAACCTTGTTGTTCAGCCCAAGCAGTCAACTCGGCACCGCGCCTGGCCACCAAAGCCAAGCGGTATCCCGCTTGGTAGTAACGCAGCGCCAACGCCTGGCCGATACCACTGGACGCGCCGGTGATGAGTACCAGGCGCGCCGCGTTCATGGCTGACGTCTCGCATTGTTTTGCGTCGCAGGCTGCACCGTTGGCGCAAAGGTGGCCCGCACCCGGCCATTCACCGACACCACACGGTTGAGGTTGTCGTAGTTCAGGCTGTCGCCCGCCACTTGGGTACTGCCACGCTGCAAGACCACGGGCAAATGGGAGCGCACTTCTTCGGTGTTGAGAAAAGCATGCAAAAACTCGCTGGTGAACACAGACGCCTCGTTGCCTTCTCGTGCATTACGCTGCACACGCGCTTGGCCCTTGAGTTGCACTTCGGAGCCGTCGCCGTTGCTCAGGGCCTGCTTCGCGCTGGCGCGCGTGATGTTGCCGGTGGGGCCGAAGGAAACCAAACGAACCTGATCCACTTCAATGGTGTCGTTGTTGGGGTAATGGCGCAGCATGTCGCCTTGCATCTGCCCTTTTAATCGTCCGTCTGGCGCAAAACGGTGCACGCTGAACTGGTGCATGGTGTAGTCGGGCTCGTAACGCACGGCTTTGGCCTGCCCTGGGGGCAAGAGCAAGGGTGTGTTCTGCACCAACCACCAAGTGCCCAGGGCCAATAGGCCCATCAGCAACAAGGGAAAGTAGGTGGTCAAGGGGTAGAGCAAGCGCTGCAGCCAAGGTGTTTTCCGAGGTGGCACCAAAGCCACCGCAGTGAGTGCGGCCAGGGCGGCGCGGGTCATGCAGCGCCCCCAACGGGCGCTGCATCCAGCGTCACCAGATGGCCACGCAGCAGGTCGGCATAACGGCCTGCGGCGGTCAACAGCAAATCGCAGCACTCGCGCGCCGCACCTTCGCCGCCTCGGGCGGCTGTGACGTGGCGAGCGCGGCTGCGCACCTCGATGTGGGCATTGGCGGGGGCGCAGGCAAACGCGGCTTTTGCCATGAGGGGCAGGTCGGGCCAATCGTCGCCCATCACCGCCACCTCGTTCCATGCCAAGCTCAAACGCTGCAACAAGGGCTCGGCCGCCGCGAGTTTGTCGGCAGCGCCGAATACCGCATGTTGCAGGCCGAGGTCGGCCACACGGCGACGCACCGCCGGTGAATCGCGCCCCGTGATGATGAGGGGGGTGATGCCGCCTTGCGCCAACAACTTGAGTCCGTGGCCGTCCAGGCTGTTGAAGGCTTTGAACGATTCGCCCGATTCGCTGATGTAAAGGCTGCCATCGGTGAGCACACCGTCCACATCAAAAATCGCGGCGCGTAAACCCAGCCCTTGGCCTTGGGCCTTGAGCAAGAGCTCGGGTGGAAAATGCAATGCAGGCTTCATATCACTTTGGCCCGCATCAAGTCGTTGGAGTTCAATGCGCCCACCAGCTGCTGCTGCGCATTCACCACCAACACACTGGTGATGCGGTGTTGTTCCATCATGGCGGCGGCGTCCACCGCCAAGGCATCATCGCGCACCAAACGCGGGGTTTTATGCATGACTTGTTCGGCGGTCAAGGCGCGCAAGTCCGCACCTTGCTCGACCAAACGACGCAAATCACCGTCGGTGAAGATGCCCAGCACCGCATCGCGTTCGTCGGCAATGGCGGTGGCACCTAAGCCTTTGCGCGTCATCTCGCGCATCATCTCTATCAAAGGTGTATGGGGCTGAACACGCGGCACCTCAGGCCCGCTGCGCATCACGTCGCGCACATGGGTGAGCAAACGCCGCCCCAAGCTACCGCCGGGGTGAGAGCGTGCAAAGTCTTCGGTTTTGAAACCGCGTGCATCCAAGAGTGCCACTGCCAGGGCGTCGCCCAAAGCCATTTGGGCCGTGGTGCTGGCCGTGGGGGCCAACTGCAAAGGGCAGGCTTCTTGATCCACTTGGCTAGAGATCACCCAGTCGGCATGGCGTGCCAAGCTGGATTCAGTTTGCCCCGTCATGGCCACCACCGTGACTTGCATCCGCCTCAAAGCGGGCAACACCGCCATCAACTCATCACTCTCGCCGGAGTTGGAAATGGCCAGCACCACATCACCTTGGGTCACCATGCCCAGGTCGCCATGACTGGCTTCTGCCGGATGAACGAACATGGCAGGAGTGCCAGTGGAGGCCAAGGTGGCGGCAATTTTGCGGCCCACATGCCCACTCTTGCCCATGCCCATGACCACCACGCGGCCTTGGCATTGCAGCATGGCACGGGCGGCTTGGGCGAAGGACTCGCCTTGACGCGCTTTGAGCCCCAACAGGGCCTGGGCTTCAATATCAAAAGTGTCGCGCGCCAATTGCAAGGCTCGCTCGGCGTTGAACGAGTGGGAAGCGGTCGCAGGATGAGCGTCGTTTAGCATCAGGCTATTGTAGGCAGCGAACCCCACTGGCCTGCAACTTGCATTCCCCCGTCGCTGATCATGGCCTCCACCCTCGAATTGGTATTGCTCTACCTGGTTGCCGCCGTGGCCGGTGTGGTGCTGTGCCGCTTGGCCAAACTGCCGCCCATGTTGGGCTATTTGGTGGTGGGAGTGGTAATCGGCCCCAACGCCCTGGCCTTGGCCAAAGACTCCGCTGGCGTGCAGTACCTGGCCGAGTTTGGCGTGGTGTTTTTGATGTTTGTGATTGGCTTGGAATTCAACCTGCCCAAGCTGCGCGGCATGCGCCAGTTGGTGTTTGGTTTGGGTTTAGCCCAGGTGCTGCTCACGATTTTGGGCACCGTGGCCGGTCACTATTTACTCACCTGGGCCTTCTCCTTCACCGAGCGGCCTTGGGAGTTGTCATGGCAAGGCTCCTTGGTACTGGCCGGTGCCATGGCCATGTCCAGCACCGCCATCGTGGTCAAGATGATGGCCGAGAGGCTGGAGCTGGAAAGCGAGCATGGCCGCCGCGTGATGGGCGTGCTGTTGTTCCAGGACTTGGCCGTGGTGCCGCTGCTGGTCTTGATTCCGGCGCTGAACTCCAGTGGTGCCGACATGGCCACGTCTATTGCTTGGGCGGTGGTCAAAGCCACCGTCTTGCTCACCATCTTGCTCGTGGGCGGACAAAAAGTGATGCGCTGGTGGCTCACCATCGTGGCGCGGCGCAAAAGCGAAGAGCTGTTTGTATTGAACCTCTTGCTCATCACTCTGGGCCTGGCGTGGCTCACCGAGCATGCGGGCTTGTCCTTGGCCTTGGGCGCTTTTGTAGCAGGCATGTTGGTGGCCGAGACCGAATACAAACACCAGGTGGAAACCGATATTCGCCCCTTCCACGACGTGCTCTTGGGCCTGTTCTTCATCACCATCGGCATGAAGCTGGACTGGCGGCCCGTCATGGAACAGTGGTGGCTGGTGTTGGCCTTGACCACGGTGCCGGTGCTCGCCAAGTTTTTGTTGGTGGCAGGTTTGGCCCGTTTGTTCGGTGCCCAGCCCGGCGTGGCGCTGCGCACGGGCCTGTATTTGGCGCAGGCGGGCGAGTTTGGTTTTGTGTTGCTCACCCTGGGTGCGCAACAACAACTCATTGAACCGCAATGGATGAGTCCAGTGCTGGCGAGCATGGTGCTGTCCATGCTGGCCACGCCTTTGCTCATCAACTACAGCAATGCCATCGTGGTGCGTTTGGCGGCCAGCGACTGGCTGATGCAGTCGGTCGCCATGACCAGCATTGCCAAACGTGCCATCAACGCCCAGGCCCACGTCATCATTGCCGGATATGGCCGAAGCGGACAGAACCTGGCGCGCTTGCTGGAGAAAGAACACATCGCCTACATGGCCCTGGACTTGGACGCCGACCGCGTGCGCCAAGCCGCCGCCGCAGGCCAAAGCGTGGTGTTTGGCGACGCTGCACGTTTGCAAAGTTTGATGGCCGCCGGTCTGGCCCGCGCCAGTGCCGTGGTGGTGAGTTACCACGACACTGCTTCTGCCATGAAAATTCTGCGCTTGGTGCAAGAACATGCGCCCAAAGTGCCCGTCATCGTACGCACCATTGACGACACCGACCTTGAAAAGCTGCGCGCCGCCGGTGCCACCGAAGTGGTGCCTGAAGCCATTGAAGGTTCTTTGATGCTGGCCAGCCACGCCCTGGCCTTGGTCGGCGTGCCCATGCGCCGCGTGATTCGTGTGGTGCAAGACCAGCGCGACGCGCGCTACGGCCTGCTGCGCGGCTACTTTTTGGGTGCAGACGACGACACGGTGGACGAACACCAAACCGCCCGCCTGCAAAGCGTGACTTTGCCTATCGCCACCGGCTGCGTGGGCCAGACTTTGGGTGACCAAGCGCTGCATGCAGTGGGCGCTTCGGTGGTATCGGTGCGCCGCGCCAGCGGTGCCGTCATTGCCGCCAGCGACGAGTTGCGACTGGCCGGTGGCGACACCCTGGTGCTCTCCGGCCTGCCCGAAGCCTTGGCTTTGGCTGAAGCGAAATTGTTGGGGCACAGTTGAGCGCATCCCAACTCAGCGCAACCTCGCGCGTTTCCATCTGGCACTTGGCGGTGGTGCTGGTGCTGGGCTTCGCCTCTGGCCTGCCCCTGGCCCTCACCGGCCAGGCCATGCAGGCTTGGCTCACGGTCTCGGGGGTAGACATTGCCACGATTGGTTTCTTGAGTTTGGTGGGTCTGCCCTACACCTTCAAATTCTTGTGGGCCCCGCTGATGGATCGTTTTGAGCTGCCCCTGCTCGGACGGCGGCGCGGTTGGTTGGTGTTGTCGCAACTGAGCCTGGCTGGCGCGCTCTGGTGCATGGCCGATACCTCACCCACCAGCGCCACACGCACCTTTGCCTTGCTCGCGGTGTTGGTGGCCTTTGTCTCGGCCTCCCAAGACGTGGTGATCGACGCCTACCGCACCGATTTGCTGCGCCCGCACGAACGCGGTTTGGGGGCCAGCATGAGCGTGCTCGGCTACCGCCTCGCCATGATTGTCTCGGGTGGGTTGGCTTTGATTTGGGTGGAGCCTGCTGCTGTTTTACCTAATGGCACAACAAGCCCCGGCGGCGGCTGGACTTGGCCCGAGGTCTATCGTTTCATGGCAGCCTTGATGGTGGGCGCGGCGGTGCTGTCGGCCCTGGCCTTACCGCGCTTGAAGCATGCAGTGGTGCCCACCTCGGTCGGGCGGCGCGACTTGCTGGGTTTTGCGGCGGTTGTGGCTGCCGTGGCGGTGGGTTTTGTTTTGAGCGAGCGCTTAGGCCCCACCATTGCGCGAACCTTGCTGGCACCGCTGTGGAGTGACAGCAGCTTGCCCGTACCGCTGCAAAACAAGTGGACAGACTTGCTCGCTTTGATGCTCGGCCTGGCGTTCACCATTCCGCTGGCGGCCTGGGCCGCACGTGCCGCGCGGTTTGAAACCTTGCTGGGTGGCTTGCGCAGTTATTTCAGTCAAAGTGGTGCCGGTGCATTTCTCGCTTTCATCGTTCTCTACAAATTGGGCGATGCCTTCGCAGGCTCCTTGATGACGCCGTTCTTGCTCAAGTCCATGCTCTTCAGCAGCGCAGAAGTGGGCCTGGTGAACAAAGTCATCGGCCTGTGGCTCACCATTGGCGGTGCGCTGCTGGGTGGCGCTCTCATGGTCAAACTTGGGCTGTGGCGATCCTTGATGTTGTTTGGTGTGCTGCAAATGGCCAGCAACCTCGGCTTTTGGTGGCTGGCCGAAAACGGCAAATGCGTGTTGCCCGGCCTGTTGATTCCTGCCTTCGATTGGGGCTTGGTCAAAGTCGCCCAGGCTACGCCGGTCGATGGAGGCTTGCTCTTGGTGATAGCGGCTGAAAACTTGTCTGGCGGCATGGGCACGGCTGCTTTTGTGGCCTTCTTGATGAGCCTGTGCAACCAGCGTTTCACCGCCACGCAGTTCGCCCTACTCAGCGCCTTTGCCTCCGTGGGCCGGGTGTGGGTGGGGCCGCTCGCGGGTGTGCTCGCGGAGTCCATCGGTTGGCCCACTTTTTTCATTCTGTCCACCATTGCGGCCCTGCCTGCACTCTTGATGTTGTGGTGGCTGCGCCGACAGGTGAAGGCGTTAGAGTTCGATCCGAAGGCACCCCTGCTGGACGACTGAGGCGGTGCATCAAGAAAGAGGAAACGGCCCATGAACAAGTCCTTCGATCCTGATTCCGATTTCACCCCCAGCGCGCCACTGGCCCAAGCCTTGCGAGCACACGTTGCTGGTTGTCGTTGCGCCGCACATTCGCGCCGACTCTTCACAGGCGGTTTGTTGGCCGCAGGCGCAGCGCTGGCGTTGCCCGCCTGGTCGCGTGAAGGCGTAGAGGTCGGCAAACGCTCCAGCATGGCCAAACTGGCACCTGCCGATCAAATTGAAGCTGCCGCCGCGCAGCAATACACGCAAATGATGCAAGAGGCCGGTCAACAACGCGCCGTGGCTCCCGACAACCACCCGCAAGTCATCCGCCTGCGCAGCATTGCCAAACAGTTGCTGCCCTTTATTTATTCACCCAACTACCACAGCACCTCGCGCGCAGCGAACTGGAAGTGGGAGATCAACCTGATTGGCAGCAAACAAATCAACGCCTTTTGCATGCCGGGTGGCAAGATTGCGTTCTACTCCGGCATCTTGAGTGAGCTGCAGTTGAATGACGACGAAGTCGCGCAAATCATGGGCCACGAAATTGCCCACGCCCTGCGCGAACATGCGCGTGAACGCCTCGGCAAATCGGTGGCCACACGCGGCGTTTTGGAATTGGGCGCGGCGTTTTTGGGCCTGGGTGACTTGGGCCGCATTGGGGCCAACATAGGCACCCAACTGCTCACCATGACCTTCGGCCGCGAAGACGAAACCGAGGCCGACAAAATTGGCCTCGACATGGCGGCCCGTGGCGGCTACAACCCACAAGCCAGCATCAGCCTGTGGCAAAAAATGGGGGCCGCCAACAAGGGCGCCCCGCCCGAATGGCTCTCTACTCACCCCTCCAACGAAACCCGCATCCGCGACCTGCAGGCCACGATTCCCGATGTGGAGTCGCTCTACAGCCGCGCACCAAGGCCTGCTCGGCGGTTTGAACCGCCGAGCAAGGGCTGAGTTCAAAGTTGAATGCGCCTTCAATTCAACGCTTGCTCTTCGCGTCGCAAGTTCGCCGTGAAGGCATACCAGTCAATGTGGCGGGTGACCATCATCACGCAGGCGAGCACGGAAAACAGCAAGATGGACCCCAGCACCAAGGCTGATTGCTCCAGTTGCAGCAGCAAGAACAGTGCACCGTAAAGTGCCGCAATGGCGCCACCAAACACCAGCCCGGGACGCAGGCCACCGAGCACGAAGCGGCCATACAAGGCCAGCAACACGGTGCAGGCGGTGCTCGCCATGGCGTAGGCCTGGGCGAAGCTCAAGTGTTCACTCAAACTCACCAAGAGCAAGAAGAACATCACCAAGGCCGCACCCACGAGCAGGTATTGAATGGGGTGAACACGCAGGCGGCGTTGTACTTCGATCAAGACCACACCCACAAAGGTCAGGGCAATGAAGAGCAAGCCATATTTGGTGGCGCGGTCACTGAGTGTGTAGTTGTTGACGGGTTCGATGAAACCCACACCGAAGGTTTCAATGCAATCCACACGGTTGGTGGCATGGCCTTGGGTGGCCATCGCAATGCCGTCAATCGCATGCGCGCCATTGAGTTCGCAGGCCACACCACCGGCCTGCACTTGTTGCCCCGCCGCCGTGGCCAAGCCGCTGATTTGCCACGCTGCATTGAAACCACTGCTGTTGATTTCACGCTGGTTGGGCAGGGCACGACCCGTGAACGATGGATGCGGCCAATCAGACGTCAAAGTCACACGGTTGTTGTCGGCCAGGGGTGCAAAACCCAGTTGGGTCGTGCCGAGCAAATCCAATTTCACATGAACGTGCAGCGATGTCTTGGATGCGGCCCATTCTTCTGGCAGTTTGGCTTGGAAACCACGGGGGTGGGCACGATGCGCCGTTCCTGGTAATACCGGCAACGACCGCTCATTGACCAACAGTTCCGCTTTGGCAAGGCCGCGCGCATCACTCACGGCCACCCACAGGCTGGCGGTTTCGCAGCGCACCACCCCTTTGTCTTTGCTGGGTTTGGGCAGGCTCGGCACTGAAAACTCTGCCGCGATGTCTGAGGTGGCACTGTAGCCATTGACTTTGTAGATGCCACGATAACGAGGCGCCAGTTGAGTGCTGGTTTTGATGTCCAACGAGGCGGGGGTGGTGATCACCTCAAACTCTCGCTGCGAACGCACAGTTTGCGACTTGTTGTCCTTCACCACCACCTCGTCCCAACTCTCTTGGCATTGCTGTTGCAGCACCGGGCCTACCAAAATTTGCCGCGTCGCCAAACTGTCGGCGACGCCTTGCTCCGCCTCGCGCAAGCGACCTTGCCGTTCATGCACGATGTCGCTGACCATGGCCAGCGCCGCCATCAAAGTCAGGGCCACTGCGCCCAGGGCCAATCCTTTGCCGAGCAGGGGGTAACGCATGGTGGGGTTCCTTCTGTTGTTTTGAAGTGGCGCAGTGTGGTGGGCCGCGGTGAACACAACATGAAGTGCGGTGGAAGCATCAGTGAAGGGCGCGTGTAAAGAGGATGGGGCTGGTTGGGCCAAGCGACAATCCCGGCCTTCTGTTTCTGCCTCCTTTGTTCATGACCCCATCCAAAACCCGCGCGCCTTGCGTTGACGCGCTGAAGGTCGCAGCGGCGCAAGTCATCGTTTGGCACCACCTGTGCGCGTATGGCCCGCTGTCTGATGCGGCGTTGCGTGCGTGACCTGAACTGGCAGCACTGCTCTACAACAAAGGGCGGCTGGCGGTACAGGTGTTTTTCGTGGTGGCGGGCTTCCTGGCGGCGCAGGGCTTGGGCCAAGTGAAGCAGTGGGATGCGCCCACCCGTGGCCGCTTGGTGTTCAAACGTTTCGCCAGGCTGGCTTGGCCTTTGTACGGGGCACTGGTTTTGGTCGTGTTGGCCTCAGCCGTCAGCCGCCCCTGGTTGCCGCCCGCCATGCTCACTGCATGGCCTGATCTATGGCAACTGCTGACGCATCTGCTCTTGCTGCAAGGCGTGTTGGGTGTGGAACCGATGTCGGCTGGCATTTGGTATGTGGCCATCGACTTTCAACTTTTTTTGTTCTTGCTCTTGTGTTTCGCTCTGCCCACTTGGTTCACCGGCCAACGCAGCCGCGCCATGCCCGTGACCATGGTGCTCACCGTGGGTTGGATGCTGGCCTCGCTGTGGTACTTGAACCGCATCACCACGCTGGACAACTGGGCTCCCTACTTTTTTGGCAGTTATGGTTTGGGCGTGTGTGCCTGGTGGGCTGGCCGCTGGCCGCATCGCTGGGTTTGGTGTGCGGGCTTGGGAGGGGCAGTGTTGCTGGCATTGACCATTGATTTTCGTGGCCGCATCTTGCTCGCGGCCATCACCGCTTGGGTATTGATGTTTTGGGGCGGGTCAACAAGTAGCGCCCACACCAGCAAGCTGGCCGCCTGGTGGCAAGCAACATTGCACGCAGCGGCATCACGCTCGTATGCACTGTTTCTGGTTCACTTTCCCGTCTTGTTGTTGGCCAATGGCGCTTGGGTGTGGTGGGCGGAACAACGTGGAGCGCATCCCAGCGTCATGGCCATCGCCCTGGTGTTGGTGTTCACGTGGTTGACCTCGTGGTGCCTGGCCCATGTGTTTCACACGGCATTTGAAACCGGGCCAAAACACAGAAACAGCACTGCTCAGTGCAAATCACGTTTGGACGGCGCATCGCCGTCACTCTGCGAACCAAAGGAATCAGGCGTGTAGACGTTGCCCTTCCATTGCCCCCTGACAGATGTTCCTGAAGACCCACTGGATTTTTTCTGGGCGCGGGTAATAGCGTCTAAGGCGGCTTGGCGGGCTTGGCGGCGGCGGGTCGGCCATTGAAACAAATTCGTGGTGAACGACGCCAACTGTTGCCAGCCTCGCAGCAAGGCGCGGTCAAAACGGTCGCGGCGCGGCGCAGGTAAAGCCAAACGCAGCAACATGACCAAACACACCGTCAAAGCCAGCCCAGCCAGGAGTTTTTCAGAGTTCATGGCTGAATTAAACAGCGATTTGCGCTCAAGCAGGTGGAAAAAATGCCGAAGTTCCCCGGGTAACCCACCCAGCCCGAGGGGCGAAACATGACTCTATTGAAACCGAACATTCTGCGCGCGGGCATCGCCACCTCGCTGTGCTTGCCTAGTGTCACGGCCTGGGCTCAAACTGCCGCCGCAACCAACAGCAACCCCTTCAACGGTGCCGACACCGCCTGGATGCTCATTTGCACCGTGCTGGTCATGCTGATGACCATCCCCGGCATTATTTTGTTTTACAGCGGCATGTTGCGCTCTAAAAATGCGCTGTCCATCGTGGCACACACCGTGGCGGGTGCCGCCGTGGTGACCTTGACCTGGGCGCTGCTGGCTTACTCCCTGGCCTTCTCTTCGGGCAACGGTTATTTCGGCGACTTCACGCGGGCTTTTGCCCAAGGGCTGATTGGCCCCAAAGTGGGCGTGCACCCAATTGCCCCCTCGGTACCTGAGCCGGTGTTTTTCTTGTTTCAACTCTCCTTCGCTGTGATCACCTTCGCCCTCATTCTGGGGGCCACTGCTGAGCGTATGCGTTTGGGCGTCACGGTGGTGTTCGCCGCTTTGTGGACACTGCTGGTGTATGCCCCAGTCGCGCATTGGGTATGGCAGCCCTCGGGCTGGCTGGCCCAGATGGGCCACATGGACTTCGCGGGCGGCACGGTGGTGCAAGTCGTTTCGGGGGCCAGTGGTGTGGTGGCCGCCTGGGTTTTGGGGCCGCGCCAGGGTTTTGGCAAAGAACCCATGGTGCCGCACAACCTGCTCATCACCGTGCTCGGCGCGGGTTTGCTCTGGGCCGGTTGGTTTGGTTTTAACGCGGGCTCGGCCTTTGAAGCCAGTTCGCGGGCGGCGGGCGCACTGCTGGCAACCCAAGTGGCGGCCTGCGCCGGGGCCATGGCCTGGGGCCTGTGCGAGTACATCAAACGCGGGCAATGGAGTGTGCTGGGCATGATGACCGGTGCCATCGCTGGATTGATCGGCGTCACACCCGCCTCGGGTTTTGTGGGTGTGGACGGTGCCCTGGCCATAGGCGCGGCGGCGGGTGTGATTTGTTGTGTGGCCGTGGTGTCGTTCAAAGCCCGCACCGGCATTGACGACAGCCTGGACGTGTTTGCACTGCACGGCGTGGGCGGTTTGGTAGGCACAGTGCTCACCCCCGTGTTCGCCACCACCACCATTGCCCCCGTGACCGCCACCGTGCTGACCAACCTGACCGGCGCTTTGGCGGTGATGGCTTATGCCGGCTGCATGACCTGGCTGATTCTGAAAACCATCTCCATCGTGGTGCCGCTGCGCGTGGGGCAAACCGAAGAGAAGGTGGGGCTCGATATTTCGCAGCATGGCGAAATGTTGTCGCCCAATACCTGAACATGGGTCGGGTCATGTCTTCTGACGACAGCAAACTCGTCAACCTGCTGGTACGCATGGTGGTGCCCCTGCGCCGTGAATTTGGCCAGCACCTGGATGTGCAGCATTTTTTGCACGACTTGGACTATGCCCAGGACGTGCTGCAAAAAGCCCGCAGCAGCCAAGACACCCGGCTGCGCGAACATGCGGACTACGTGGGCAAATTGCGTTTGGGGCCGCGCTTGGGTGAAGCCAGTGCAACGCCTATTTCCGCGCCCAAAGTCATCAGCAAACCGCCTGCGAGTGAGGCTGCAGCGCGTTCGGCGCACGGCCTGTCCACGGCGGAACTCACCGAAGCCGAACTGCGCGCGCATCATGAAGAAGTACACCTCGGGCCTGCGCTGACTCGCTACTCATCCGCTCGCGCAACCTGCGCAAAGGCGGTGACAAAAGAACAGTTCGTATTCAACTATTCATTTCGACCGAACCAGGCCTGCAATTGGTTGCGCAAACGAATGAACGCCTCGTCTGTGCAGTGTTTGAGGCTGATTTTTGACGCCACTATTCCATAGAGCGCCGATGATCGTGGTTGCCGGTGAATACGAACCATGTGCTCCAGTGCTTCTTTGGGTCTCTTGGGTTTGCCCCTTGAATCAAACTCAAAACCGCTGGATACAAGCCAATCCCGTATGGGCACCGCCAGCGGCCAACGGAACACCTCTCCCAACAAACTGTCGTTTCCCCAAAGCCAAATGTCCACTTCGGGAGCAACAACAACACATTTCGCTCGGTCGCCCCACACCGTCCTCAGCTTGGCATCTAACTCCGACTCAAGTAACAGGGGATCACCGGTCGTTGCGCCTGAACCCTCCAAGTCAAAAACCAGAAGACCGTGACTGAACCGTCGATGTTCAGCAGCGAGGAGTTCCGGCCCCGAGGTTCGGGCACCTCCATCTTTCCCGGGGTGGACGCGGAAATCACATGAAATTGGCTTGATGGAAAGCGATTGGTATCTGATGAGCGCCGCTTGGAGCGTTATCTGCGTGCTCTTGTCCGCCGCCAGAACGATGAGGTCTTTCATTGACTAGCTCAGAATGCCTGCGGCAAACAATACGCCCAAGTCTGGATGCCCACGGTGCCATTCAACAAGCGCGGGATGCAAGTGGCCCGAGACAATATCCGTCGCACCGCTCTCATCTTTTGCAAAACAAAGCACTTGTTCGGGCTCAAGCGAATGCAATGCAACGGGGCTGTGAGTCGCTATCAGCACTTGTCCGTCATAAATTGAGGACAAGGACTGAATGACGGTTTCGATAGCGCGAGGATGAATGCCGTTTTCTGGCTCTTCAATCAGAAAAACGCCCTCCATGTTTTTCAGATAAGCCGGGATGGTCAGGGCCAGAAGACGCAGTGTTCCATCTGAGGCCAACCATGATGGAACTTCGGCACCATTGGCATAGCGGATGACGAGATAGCGATGACGGTTCTCTGCAAACTCAGCGGTGTCGATGTCGGCAATGTCTTCTAAGGCCGTGCGAACGTGATCCAGCCAGCTGCTAAATCTCTGGGGATCAGATCGCAACGCAGCCACGATCCACGGCAGGTTGGATCCGTCTTTCTGGAAGCGAAGTCCCAATCCTGGGGGGCTGGATTGACGTAGTTTCTGGCTGTCCAGTACCAGAGGCTGTACGCCCGACTCCAGCAATTCACGAAACCAAAGACTGACAGGAAAACTCTTGGCGTCGGCAGGGATGTTGGCGAGCGCCGACTTTGCCCGTCCCAATTTGAAGGAGGGTAAGTAGGAAGCGCTGCCCTCTGGGTAATAGTTGTCGTTGCCCTGCGGGACTTTCTTCAGTGCAACGCGAACGCCTTTGCGAGAATTGCTCAACAGCTCTGGCGCATGCGCCACAACCGCAGGGAACAGATCGTTTTGCCGAGCGTCTTCGGCGATAGCCTCCGCGCGCAACCAAAGAGTTTCATGGTTCAGCCCCAATTGGTTACTTTCGGCGTCCATGCCGATCTCTAACTCGTAGCGCACGAATCCATACTGACGCTTGTCTTCCGCCATTTGGTCGCGTACAGACTGCGGAATGGGCGCCTCCACCGCCAACTGAAACGCGCTTGCTGGCTGCGAACCCTGCCAGACCAACTTCTCGAATGTGGTACTGCGCGACAAAACAGTGCCGACCACATCTCCTCGGCTCTTCATCAAATCGCTAAGAAGACCGATCACATCCAAAAAGGTGCTTTTCCCGCTTGCGTTGGGCCCTACCAGGGCTTGAATTCTTCCAAGCGGTTGATGTACCGCTTTCAAGCTGCGGAAATGACGGGTTTCGATGCGGGAAAACATGGCGCATTATCCAATGCGATGCGCTTTCAAAACGAGCAGCGATGATGAGGCGCGTTTTCTCTTCACTCCACCGCCTTCACCATGTCTTCCACGACTTTTTTGGCATCGCCAAACACCATCATGGTTTTGTCCATGTAGAAGAGTTCGTTGTCCAGCCCGGCATAACCGGCGGCCATGGAGCGTTTGTTGACGATGATGGTCTTGGCTTTGTAGGCTTCCAAAATAGGCATGCCGTAAATCGGACTGCCTTTGGTGTGGGCCGCAGGGTTGACCACGTCGTTGGCGCCCAAGATGATGGCCACATCGGCCTGGCCGAATTCGCCGTTGATGTCTTCCATCTCAAACACCTGGTCGTAAGGCACTTCGGCCTCGGCCAGCAGCACATTCATGTGGCCCGGCATGCGGCCCGCCACCGGGTGAATGGCGTACTTCACCGTGATGCCTTTAGCGGTGAGTTTGGCCGCCAGCTCTTTCACCGCATGCTGGGCACGCGCCACAGCCAAGCCATAACCCGGCACGATCACAACAGTTTCCGCATTACCCAGCACAAACGCCGCGTCGTCGGCGCTTCCGCTTTTGACAGAGCGCTGCACCGCGCCACCCGCTGCCGCCGCCGTGGCGTCACCACCAAAGCCGCCCAAGATCACGTTGAAGAAAGAGCGGTTCATGGCCTTGCACATGATGTAACTCAGGATGGCCCCGGAGGAACCCACCAGCGAGCCCGCGATGATGAGCATGCTGTTGTTCAAACTAAAACCTATGCCGGCAGCCGCCCAACCCGAGTAGCTGTTGAGCATGGACACCACCACCGGCATGTCGGCCCCACCAATCGGAATGATGAGCAGCACCCCCAGCACGAAGGCCAGGGCCAGCATGGCGAAGAACATGGGCCAGCTCTCGGTGAGTGCAAAGCCCAGGCCCAAACCGATCATGGCCAGGCCCAGCACCAAGTTCAGAATGTGCTGCCCCGCAAAAGTCACCGGCGCGCCTTGGAACAAGCGGAATTTGTATTTGCCACTGAGTTTGCCAAACGCAATCACGCTGCCACTGAAGGTGATGGCCCCAATGGCGCCGCCCAAGAACAGCTCGAACTTGTTGCCAAAGGGAATGAGTTGGCCCTTGGCCGCAATGCCAAAGGCATAGGGCTCGGCCACCACGGCCACCGCAATGAACACCGCCGCCAGGCCAATCATGCTGTGCATGAAGGCCACGAGTTCGGGCATTTTGGTCATTTCCACCCGCTGGGCCATGAGGGTGCCTGCGGTGCCACCCACCAACAAACCCACCAACACATAACCCAGCCCCAAGGCAGAACCCGCCAGCTTATGGATGAGCAGCGCGGTCGTGACCACGGCAATGGCCATGCCCACCATGCCAAACACATTGCCGCGAATCGAGGTGGTGGGGTGAGACAGGCCCTTAAGTGCTTGAATGAAACAAACGCTGGCGATCAAGTACAGCAGCGTGACGAGGTTCATGCTCATGGCGCATCACCCTTTTTCTTAAAAAATGGAAACGGGCCATGGAGTGCTGGCCTGAACGGAGCGGCCCAAAACGCCAGCGGGATCAACAACGACTTCGCCAGCGACAACCACATGGATGACAGCAAGAGCCCTTGCCCCTGCCAGTAGTTCAGTAAAAGGAAGAGAAGCACACAAAACAACGCAGCCGCCCAGCGCAAAAAAGAGATGGGAGTCATTGTTTTTTCTCCTTCTTCTTAAACATCTCCAACATGCGCCGTGTCACCAAGAAACCGCCAAACACATTGACTGCACACAAGGCCACGGCGAGCACGCCCATGCTTTTGCCAAGCGTGGTTTCGGTGAGGGCTGCTGCCAGCATGGCACCGACGATGACGATGGCCGAGATGGCATTGGTCACTGCCATCAAGGGCGTGTGCAGCGCGGGGGTCACCGTCCACACCACGTGGTAGCCCACATAAATGGCGAGCACGAAGATGATGAGGTTGGTGACGGTGGGGGAGAGTATGTCCATTTGTGGGTTTCCTATTTCTTGTCTTGCGTAGATCGTTGCCAACTGACCCAGATATCAATAACCACGGCCACTGCGATGGTCACCACTGGAGCAAAGTGCAGCCCTGCGATATAGAGCCCGAACGCAGCCAACAGCGCAAGCAGCCAAAGAGTGAATCGCATCATTTGCGCTTAACTTCCCCGCCTTGCGTCATCAAACAAGCCGCCACGATGTCGTCTTCCATCGGCACTTGAAAGCTGCCTTCTTTGGTGAGCACCAGCTTCAAAAAGTCCAGCACATTGCGGGCATACAGCGCGCTGGCGTCGGCAGCCACGAGGGCGGGCAAATTGGTCTCGCCGATGATGGTCACGCCATGCTTGACCACGGTTTTGTCGGCTTCGCTCAAGGGGCAGTTGCCGCCCGCTTTTTCCCCATTCGCGCCCTCGCCCTTGCCTGCGGCAATGTCCACAATCACCGAGCCCGGCTTCATGGCTTTGACCATGTCTTCAGTGACCAGAACAGGGGCAGCACGGCCCGGAATCAAAGCGGTGGAAATCACCACATCGGCCGCCGCCACCCGTTTGGCGACTTCGACTTTTTGGCGCGCCAGCCAGCTCGGTGGCATGGGTTTGGCATAACCGCCCACGCCTTCGGCGGCTTCTTTTTCTTCGGCGGTTTCGTAGGGCACGTCGATGAATTTCGCGCCCAAAGACTCCACCTGCTCTTTTACCGAAGGCCGCACGTCAGAGGCTTCAATCACCGCGCCCAAGCGTTTGGCCGTGGCAATGGCTTGCAAACCTGCCACGCCCACGCCCAGGATGACCACACGCGCCGCCTTCACCGTGCCCGCCGCCGTCATCAGCATGGGGAAAAAACGCTGATAGCGGTCGGCGGCCATCATCACGGCTTTGTAGCCTGCGATATTGGCTTGGGACGACAGCACGTCCATGCTCTGGGCGCGTGTAGTGCGCGGCGCGGCTTCCAGGGCAAAGCTGGTCAGGCCTGCCGTGGCTAACTGCTGCAAGCCGTCGCGGTCAAAAGGGTTGAGCATGCCCACCAGGGCTGCGCCCGACTTCATCAGTGGCAATTCTTGGCTGCTGGGGGCGCGTACCTTGAGCACCAGGTCGCAAGCGAAGGCACCCGCCGCGTCGGTGATTTCAGCCCCGGCGGCCACATAGGCTTCGTCGGTGGCGCTGGCTTTGAGGCCCGCGCCGCTTTGAATGCGCAGGGTGTGGCCCTGATTTTTTAGTTTTTTGGCCGTTTCAGGCGTGACCGCAACACGTGTTTCTCCGGCCGCTGTTTCCAGCGGAACTCCGATCAGCATGGTTGGCTCCTCTTGTGGCTGCGGCCTCTATGGCCGACGCAGCGTTTGGTTTTCAAGCCCGTGAGCTTACACAATGCCGCCCGACCTTCAAGGAGGTTAGCCCTGTGTTGGGGTCAACCCCGCTTGCGAGCCGCTGGGCGATAGACTTCTCTCCCATGAATCATCGCTGGAAACCCAGTGTCACCGTAGCCGCCATCGCGGCTCGCTCCTACCTGGGACAAACACAATACCTGTTGGTGGAGGAACACACCAACGAAGGCTTGCGGCTGAACAACCCGGCGGGCCATTTGGAGCCCGGGGAATCGCCCGAAGAAGGCGCCATTCGTGAGGCGCTGGAAGAAGGCGCGCGCCTGTTCACGCCAGAGTTTTTTTTGGGCGTGTATTTGTCGCGCACCACAAGGGCCGAGGGCGACGACACCACCTATGTGCGGCTGGCGTTTTCAGGCACCGTGGGTGAGGTGGACAGCACACGCACGCTGGACGAAGGCATTGTGCGAACGTGTTGGCTCACGCTGCAGGAAGTGCGTGAGAGCCAAGCGCGCCACCGCAGCCCCTTGGTGTTGCGTTGCATTGAAGACCATGCGGCGGGGCGGTTTTTGCCGTTGTCCGCGGTATACACCGCAGCTACCGCGCTTCAAGTTGGGGATAAGTCATGAAGCGCCAGCGTGTGGTGGTGGGCCTCTCGGGCGGCGTGGACTCCGCCGTCAGCGCCTACCTTTTGAAGCAGCAAGGCCACGAGGTGGTCGGCATCTTCATGAAAAACTGGGAGGACGATGACGACAGCGAATACTGCTCGTCCAACATCGACTTCGTAGATGCCGCCGCTGTCGCCGATGTACTGGGCATTGAAATTGAACATGTGAACTTCGCTTCGGATTACAAAGACCGCGTCTTCGCCGAGTTTCTGCGCGAGTACCAAGCCGGCCGCACCCCCAACCCCGATGTGCTGTGCAACGCCGAGATCAAGTTCAAAGCCTTTCTCGACCACGCCATGCGCTTGGGGGCAGAAAAAATTGCCACGGGCCACTACGCCCGGGTTCGTGAACTGGACGGTAGTTTCCAACTGCTCAAGGGCCTAGACCCCCTCAAAGACCAAAGTTATTTCCTGCACCGCCTGAACCAGGCCCAATTGAGCAAAACCCTGTTTCCCGTGGGCGAGTTGCCCAAAACCGAGGTGCGGCGCATCGCCAGCGAGATCAAACTGCCCAATGCCAAGAAAAAAGACTCCACCGGCATTTGTTTTATTGGCGAGCGGCCCTTCCGCGAGTTCTTAAATCGCTACTTGGCCCATGCGCCCGGCCCCATACTGGACGACCACAATCGCCAGGTGGGCCAGCATGTGGGCCTGAGTTTTTACACCTTGGGCCAGCGTAAAGGCATAGGCATCGGTGGCCTCAAAACCAAAGGCGCAGCGCGAGGCGGGAGCGACCATGAACCTTGGTTTGTGGCGCGCAAAGACATGGCCCGCAACATTCTCTATGTGGTGCAAGGCCACGACCACCCGTGGTTACTGAGCCAGGGCTTGAGCATGCAAGACAACGCCTGGGTGGCCGGGCAAGCGCCGCCACCTGCTCGCTACGCAGCCAAAACCCGCTACCGCCAGACGGATGCAGTCTGTGATTTGATCGCTGTGACTGATGGCATGGGTCTGCACTTTTCTGAGCCACAGTGGGCAGTCACTCCTGGGCAATCGGCTGTGCTTTATGACGGTGAGGTGTGTTTGGGGGGTGGAGTGATTCAGGCGGTCATGGCCTCTGTGTAGCAGGCGATACGGGGCAACACCACTCAAGTTGCCTTGTGGGTGAACCGATAAATCAAGCAAGGTGTGTTCACACGCCAACTGATTTTCTCGGTTCCTCGCCATGCCGTCCTCCTTCTCATCACTACTCAAACACCGCTGGCGCTCCTTGCGTCTGTCTTTGCGCCTGGCAGGTTTGGCCATTAAAGCCCTCAGTGGCCTGGTCTGGACAGGTGGTGTGCGGGCGCAAAACCAGCGGCGTCAAGCTCAAATTGAACAGCGTGCGCTGTTCGATGAACTCACCGGCCTGCCCAATGAGTTTGCCTGCTTGCAGGCCACCCAAGCGGCGATTGATGCGGCGGCTGACAACACCTACACGCAGGGTGACCAGCGCAGCCACTCGGTGGCCCTGCTGATGTTGGAATTGCAAAGACATCAACACATCAACAACGTGTTGGGCCCCGCCTTGGGCGATTTGCTGATCCAACACGTCGGGCAATTGCTGATACAGCAGACTGGGCAAAACCTGCGCCCCCAAGACAATTCTTTGGTGGCTCGCACCGGTCGCAGCAGTTTCGCCATCTTGCTCCAACAAGGTGACGCCCTATTGGCTGCTGCGCTGGCCCAGCGCATCAGCCTGGCCTTTGAGGCCCCGCTGGGTGTGGGTGAGCACCAACTGCAAACCGGCGTGTTCATCGGCATGGCCTGCTGGCCGGGCCATGCCGAGGATGCAGCGGGTTTGCACCGTGCGGCGTCGCTGGCTTTATCAGCCTCTGAGCAAATGGCTGTCAACAGCGGTCAGCCCGTGCTCTACGACCCCAGCAACACAGCAACTCAAACCCGAGGACTGCAACTGCTCACTGAATTGCGGCGCGCCTTGGAACAGAATCAGCTCCAGTTACACCTACAACCCCAAGCGGCGCTGGACACCGGTGCCGTTGTGGGGGCCCAAGTGCAAGTGCGTTGGAACCACTCAACCCAGGGCCAGATATTGCCCTCAGCCTTCATGCCCTTGGCTGGAGAAACCGAACTGGCGGCCCAGATTCACGCCTGGGCGTTTGAAGAAGCCGCGCGGCTGTGGCAACAAATGCACAACCAAGGCTTGACCTTGATGTTTTCCATGCCCTTGTTCGCCAACGATCTGGTCGACGCCCAACTGCCACAAAAGCTAGACACCCTCTTGGTGCGCCACCGCGCGCCTGCCGAGGCATTTTGTTTGCAGTTCAGTGAACAGGTGCTGATGCAAGCCCAGATTCAAGCCAGAACCACGCTAGATCGTTTGAGCGCCTTGGGTTTCAAACTCGCCGTGGACGACTTTGGCAGCGGCTACTCCAGCCTGGCCGCGCTCAAACACCTGCCGCTGGACGAGTTGAAACTCACGTCCAGTTTTGTAGAAAACATGCAGACCGATGCAGACGACGCAGCCATCGTGCGAGCCACCATCGCCTTGGCCCATCACCTTGGATTGAGTGTGCTGGCAGACGGGGTGCAAACCCCCAAAGCCTGGGACATGCTGCGCGACTTGGGCTGCGACGCAGCCCAAGGCAGTCATTTGGGCGCTGCCCTAGCCGCCGAAGAATTCAAACTCTGGTGCGGTGCCTGGGTGGCCCGCCAAAGGCCTGCGGCGTTGACCAGCTCCATCATGTTGCACTGAGTGCAAACATCCGTTCAAAACGGAATATCGTCGTCCATGTCATCAAACCCGGTGCTGGGTTTGCCTGCGGGCTTAGAGGCCGCTGGGCGTGAAGCCGGTGCAGGCGCTCCTGCAGGGCGGCTGCCGTAGCCGCCGCCACCTTCGTCACCACCGCCCATGCCTTCGCGGCTGCCGAGCATTTGCATCTCAGTGGCAATGATTTCGGTGGTGTAAACGTCCTGGCCCTCTTTGTTCTGCCACTTGCGGGTTTTCAAGCGGCCCTCTACGTAAATGGGGCGGCCTTTTTTGAGGTATTCGCCGGCAATTTCAGCAAGGCGGTCGTAAAACACCACGCGGTGCCATTCGGTTTCTTCTTGTTTGTCGCCAGAATTCTTGTCTTTCCAGGTGCGCGTGGTGGCCACGCTCACATTGCAGATGGCGTTGCCATTGGGTGTGTAACGCACCTCGGGGTCTTTTCCCAGGTTGCCAATGAGGATGACTTTGTTGACGGCGGCCATGGTGCGAGCTCCTGCAGAATCAATAAATGGAAGCGGTCATTATCGGCTGGATGCTCACCCCGCCCATCACCAAGCGGAGCGCCCTCGAAATGGGGCCCGCATACGCCGAGCAGACGCTACCATCACCAGCCCGCGCAGTCATGCGCCTGAACTCCAACCCGCGCCTACAGTGTCTGCCGTCTTAACCCGTTCCACCGCCGCTTCATCTGCCTTGCACACCATCTTGCACGAGGTGTTTGGCTACAGCCAGTTTCGCGGCGCGCAGGAAAACATCATTGCCCACGTACGCGAAGGTGGTGACGCCTTGGTACTCATGCCCACGGGCGGCGGCAAAAGCCTGTGTTACCAGGTGCCAGCCATCGCCCGCCACCGTGCCGACCAGGGCGTGACCGTGGTGGTCAGCCCCTTGATCGCTTTGATGCACGACCAAGTGGGCGCTTTGGAAGAAGCCGGGGTTCATGCGGCGTATTTGAATTCGAGCCTGAGCTCGGAAGAAGCGCAAAAGATAGAACGCGAGATGATGGGTGGCCGCCTGGTGCTGTTGTACGCCGCACCCGAACGCATCACCACACCACGGTTTTTGGCGCAACTCGATTCGCTGCATGAACGCGGTCTGCTGAGTTTGTTTGCGATTGACGAAGCCCACTGCGTCAGCCAATGGGGCCACGACTTTCGTGAAGACTATTTGGCGCTGAATGTGCTGCATGAACGTTACCCGGATGTACCGCGTATTGCGCTCACCGCCACCGCCGATGCGCTCACCCGCGCCGACATCATGGAGCGCTTGCAACTGCAAAGCGCGCGGGTCTTCATCAGCAGTTTTGATAGGCCCAATATTCGCTACAGCATCGTTGAAAAAGACAATGCCCGCGCCCAATTGCTGCGTTTCATTCAAGAAGAACACGAGGGCGATGCGGGCATTGTTTATTGCCAGTCGCGCAAAAAGGTAGAAGAAACGGCGGCTTGGTTGGAGAGTGTGGGCATCAGCGCTTTGCCCTACCACGCTGGGCTTGATGCCGACGTGCGACGCCGCCACCAAGACCGCTTTCTGCGCGAAGACGGTTTGGTGATGGTGGCAACCATTGCCTTTGGCATGGGCATCGACAAGCCCGACGTGCGTTTTGTGGCCCACCTGGACTTGCCCAAAAACATTGAAAGTTATTACCAAGAAACGGGCCGCGCGGGCCGGGATGGTTTGCCCGCCAATGCCTGGATGGCCTACGGCCTGTCTGATGTGGTCAACCAGCGCCGCATGATTGACGACAGCCCGGCGGGTGAGGAATTCAAACGTGGGCAAGTGGGTAAGTTAGAGGCACTCCTGGCCTTGGCCGAGGCGCACGATTGCCGCCGCGTGCGTTTGCTGTCTTACTTTGGTGAATCCAGTGAACCTTGTGGCAATTGCGACAACTGCCTGCAAGCCCCGGCCACCTGGAACGCCACCGAAGCCGCACGCAAAGCCCTGAGCTGTATTTACCGCTTCCACCAAAACGGCGGGCAACGTTTTGGGGCCGGGCATTTGATTGACGTGCTGCGGGGCAAGGCGACCGAGAAAGTCGGCCAATACAACCACCAACAACTCAGCACCTATGGCGTGGGTGCCGACGTGAGCGAAGCACAGTGGCGTGCGGTGCTGCGCCAATTGATTGCGCTTGGCCATGTGCGCACCGAGGGCGAATACCACACGCTGGAGCTCACGCCCAGCAGCCGCGAGGTGTTGCGGGGTGAAGTCTGCTTGCTCTTACGCATGCCCAGCGAGACACCGCCGCGCACGCGCGGTAAAACGTCTCGATCTGCGGTGGGTAAACACAAAGACAAAACACCGCCTGTGCCTTTGGACCACGATGCGCTACAACGTTTCACCGCCCTCAAAGCCTGGCGTGCCGAAGTGGCCAAAGAACACAACCTGCCCGCTTATGTGGTGTTCCACGACGCCACCTTGGCCGAGATGGCGCGCTCCGTGCCCGGCACGCTCGACGAGCTGGGCGAGATCAGCGGCGTAGGTGCCAAAAAACTCGAGGCCTACGGCCAAGAAATTCTGCGCGTCCTGGGTCGCTGAGAACCACTGGCATCACGGCACCACGGCGATGGTCACTGTGTTGCTGTTGGCCCGGTTGCCTGCGTTGTCTCGCGCTTGGGCGTAATAAGTCACGCTGCTACGACCGTCAAAAGGCGTTTGCACCGACCATTCATAGGGCCGCCAGCCCAGGGTGCTGACGACCACGTCACCGCCAAAATCACGCCGGAACAAGGTCACGCTTTCAATGCCGCTTTCGTCCGAAGCTGCCACGGCCACACGCACCACTTGCCCGGGCCGTGTCACGCCCTCGGCCACCGCAATGCTGACCACGGGTTTGGTGTAGTCGTCGTCGTAGCCCCAGTCGTCGTAATAACCAACACCCACGGACACACCACCCGTACCCACGCTGACACCGCCACCACAGGCCGTCAGGCCCAAGGCGGCGAGCACAGACAAGGTAACCGCCAAGCGGCGTGGGGAGAAAAATGCAGAGCTGGTCATGACGCAAACCCGTTGTCGAAATAAACACCCCAACAAACAGCTTGGGTGCTTGCCTCAACGTGAGTTCAGTGCATCAGGTTGACCCTGGTTTTGACGAAGTTGTGAATTGCGCCAACTCTTCCCCCACCAACCGGACGATCAGTTTGTCCAGCGTCTGCACCGAATACTGTGTCACGTCGTGCACCGTCTCGCTGCCCGGGCCACTGCTGGGCTGATGCGCGTTTTTGTAAGTGAGAAAAACAAACCGCCCTGCGGTGTATTGCGCCATTTGCCGGAAGATGAATTCGCCAGAAGGATCCAAACCACTGGCCCCCACGGCGAACAGTTTGATGCCCTTGGCCAAGGCGGCTTGCATGTCGCGGTCGTACTGCGGACAAACGGTTTGCCTTGCTTGTGCAGTTGGCGCTGTGCAGTAGTCCAGGTGCGGCGGTGCATCGGCCACCAACACGACGAGGCGCACCGCGTCGCGTCGCCAGCTCAAACCGTGCACGGTTTCATGCAGGGCTTCGTTCAAGGCCTCGGGCATGTCGCCACCGCCTGCGGCCTGGGCTTGTGCCAGTGCCGATTGGAACGAGCCCAGGTCGTGGGTGAAATCGTGGCTGCGGGTGAGGTAGGCATCGCCTCGGTCGCGGTAGGTCACCAGGCCATAACAAACATCGGGCGTGGTGGGCATGCGCGCAATCTGTGTGGCGACTTCGCGCATGGAGGTTTTCAATTTGGCAATTTCGTCGCCCATGGAGCCCGTGGCGTCCACCAAGAACACCAAGTCCAAACGGGGGCGTTGCACATGGAGCGGGTCTTTCAACTGCACTTGCAGTGCAGCCGCTTGGCCGCGTGTCCATACCGCGCGGGCCACGCTGTTGCCCTTGCGCACGGCCACGCCCAAACGAGTTTCTTGGGCTGCATCTGCTGGCAAAAAGGCACGCGGGTGCAACCACACACGACCAGCGGTGTCGGTGCGCGCCCACATCAAAGGTTCTGACTGACCGGGGCGTTGAATGGCTACTTCAGCGTCGTGAACAGGTCGGCCTGCGGCGTCCGTCACTTGCAGCAACTGGCGCTCGCTCACATCGCGGTCGCGCACCAGCAAACGCTGGGAGGCCAGGCTGCGCTCGCGGTAGGCGAGGTAGCTGCCAAAGTCAACGTTGTCGTCCACCATGCCCGCCGTGACCACTTCGTGGGCTGGGCGCTGTGGCAAGGGTTGCGGTTGGGGCATGAAGGGCGTCGTCATGCTGGGCGTGACGTGGTCGGCCAGCGCGGCGCTTTCTAATGCGCGGCCTGCCTTGGCCAAGGGCGCAGCGGCGGGCGCGGCATCGTGCCTGCCGAGGGCCGATTTTTTGTCTTCACCGCGCCAGTGCTCGACCTCGTTCGTGCTTTGAGCGGTCGCACCTGCCACCTCGCGCAGGGTGGGCCAACGGCGGCAATGCTCGGCGCTGGGGGGTGTGAATGCCACCGGCCCGACATCCGGCGGCCCCGCCTGACCCGACCACACGCCGGGCCAAGGGCTGGGTTCAACCGACGCTGCTGGTGCGCGGGCATGCGCCGAAGGAATAAAGGGGGCGCTGACCATCGAATCACAGGCCGTGAGCAGGGTCAGCAAGCTGGTGCTCGCCAGCAGCAAACAAGGCGAGGCGAGGCGGACAAAGGTGGAGAGAGGGCGCATCATGGGCTCCAAGGTGAACACCAGGACTGGTACGTGGCTACTTGGAACATGGGGTGAAATTGTTTCGGTATCAGCTATCCTGAAAACGGCGGAGCACCCCAGCGAGGGCTTGTTCACGCTCAAAAGACAGCCATGAATTTGCCGTCCAACCCCATGCTTCCCCTGCTCTACACCTACCGCCGCTGCCCCTATGCCATGCGGGCGCGTTTGGCCCTGCTGGTGGCGCAGCAAGGCTTTGAAGCCTTGGAGGTGGTGCTGCGCGACAAACCCGCCGCCTTGATTGCTTTGTCACCCAAAGCCACGGTGCCGGTGCTGCACCTACCCAATGGACAGGTCATTGACGAAAGCTGGAACATCATGGCTTGGGCTTTGCAACGCCCGGGTTGTGCGCACTGGTGGGAGCTGGCGCAAACCGCAGAGAACCTCGACTTGCTGCAGCGCAACGACGGTGCTTTCAAACACCACCTGGACCGCTACAAATACCCTGAGCGCTATTCGCAAGACAACTGCACGCGAGGAGAGCACCGAGCAGCGGCCGTGTCCGCGTTGCTACAACCGCTGGAGGCCCGATTGAAGCTGCGTTCTTACTTGGGTGGCGATACCCCATGCGCCACCGACCTGGCCCTCTTTCCCTTTGTGCGCCAGCTTGCCGCGGTGGATGAGGCCTGGTTTTCACAAGGGTCTTGGCCCTGCTTGCAAGCCTGGTTGCGTGGCTGGTTGGGCAGCAAGCTCTTTGCGGCTTGCATGGTGAAACTGCCCAGTCAGACTGCCGTCACTTTTCCGGGTGCGAATGTTTAACCCCATGGGTCGATGCCCAACGTATCAGTGCAGTTCTGATGACTGAATTGTCCGCATGAATCTCCCCGAACCCACCGACGATGCCCTGATGGCCGCCTATGCGGCGGGTGACACCCAGGCGTTTGAGCTGCTCTATGCCCGCCACCATGCCGGGCTGTACCGTTTTGTGCGGCGACTGCTCGGCACGGCGGGCGCGGCTCAGGTGGACGAGGTGTTTCAAGACACCTGGCTCAAAGTGGTGCAAGCCCGGCAGCAGTGGTCGCCGCAGGGCGCAAGTTTTCGCACCTGGTTGTTCACCCTGGCCCACCACCGGGTGATTGATATTTGGCGGCGTAGCGGGCGCGAAGTGTCCATCGAGGTCGATGAGGAACGCGAACCTTGGGAGCCGCCCAGCAGCGACGCCTGGCAGCGTTGGCCCAGCGCGAGCAGTACGCCGCAAAACGACGACCTGCTCTTCTGGCGGCGCGCCGGTGAACGCTTGCTCTCGTGCTTGGAGCAACTGCCCTTGCCACAACGCAGCGCATTTTTGTTGCACCACGACGATGGCCTGCCTTTGAACGACGTGGCGTCTGCCTTGCAAGTGGATTTTGAAACCGCCAAAACCCGTTTGCGTTACGCCATGAGCAAACTGCGCACCTGCATGGGCGCCCACCTCGATCCCTTGCAAGGGGACACGCCATGAGCCCACGGCCAATCAATCCAAACGACGACGAACCCGTGGACGCCCACCTGCGCGCCGCCTTGCGCCATGCACCCGATGCGGATGCCCTGCCGCCTGCGGCGGTGAGCGCAGTCATCTTGTCGCAAGCGCGTGCGGCAGCGCAGCCCGCCACGGCAGCCAGAACATCGCCCTCCGTCTTCGCCTGGTTACGCCAGGCTTGGTTGGCTTTGTCGCAACCAGCCTTGAGTGCAGGTTTGGCCAGCGTGATGGTGGCGGGTGTGGTGGGTTTGATGTGGTGGGATCGGGTGCCCGAGGAGGTTGCCGCGCCACCGGAAATCAGCCGCGAAACGTCAGCGCCATCTGCGAAGCCTGATGCGCAGTTGGGTACACCTCTGCCAGCCAAAAGCGATGCACCGCCTGTGCCATCGGTAGCGACGGACGAAGCCAAATCGGTTGCGAAATCAACGCCTAAGCCGCTGGCTGTAACTACCACCCCAAGTCCACCCCCATCGAGCGCAACCCAGCAGCGGCGTGGGGTAGCCGATGAAGCCATCACCGACAAAGAAGCCGCCGCCGACAAAAACCTCGCGCGCGCGGAAAACGCTGCGCCTGCCGCCCCCCTCGCTCTGGCCGAGACCGCAACCCCTACAGCCCGCAC
>JBJTHI010000256.1:0-10913 GCA_046094425.1 Burkholderiales bacterium
TCACGCTCAAGCGCATCTGGGGTTTTGCCAAGGTGCGCTACCGTGGCCTGGCCAAGAATGCCAACCGGGTGTTTGCGATGCTGGCGTTGGTCAACATTGAGCGATGGGGCAAACCTTTGTGGGCATAGGTGCGCCCGCAAAGCGCCACGAGCCCCCAGAAGGGCTTCAAACATGCGCCAAAGAGCGCACAAAACGATGAAACATCACCCTCAAATCACTGAACCAGCAGCACAGCTCACACGTGCACTCGTTTCGCGGGGTTGTTCAGCGTTTCCTTAAGGCTCGCAAACGTAATGTTGTTGACATTCAAACGAAAAGTTGCGGACGGGTTTTGGGTCGTTGGGGATGTGGCTGGATTGGTTCTGTCTGCTTCTGGCGCATCCGTCGTAGCGGTCCTCGGGAAACTGATGCTCGCAGTTGTTCTAGGCGCTATTGCACTTGGTTTCTTTTTGCGCCTCGCAGGTCGCCGTCGGCAACATTCATTTGTCCCTGCGCGCACACCCGCTTGGTGCTATGTCGCCTCTGTCGTCTTGGCTGCCGTCGAAGTTGCCTTGCTGGTCGAAGCCACAAACCTGCCCATTCGCTTCTACCAGGCGGGCTTTGAGCCTTGGCACTGGGTGCTCGTGGTGGTCGCACTCGTCGTTGCGTATGCTGTGCACATGCAAGTCTTCCGTTCCTTTACACGGAGGCGAGATGCTGCAGCGCAGCCTTAACAGGTCATTCGTGACGGACGGCTGCGCCGCCGCACAATTCCGATGTTGAACCTTTCAGGTGTTTCGCATGTTCAAGTTTGAGTGGGACGATCAAAAAGCCGCAAGCAATTTGTCAAAGCACGGTGTATCGTTCGACGAGGCGGTGAGCGTTTTTGGCGATGGACAAGCACTGACGTTTTCCGATACCGATCACAGCGAATTCGAAGATCGAAGTCGAACATACGGAGTTTCCAACAAGTCACGACTCTTGGTTGTCGTTCACACCGAACGTCGAAACGGTATTCGAATCATCAGCGCCAGAAAGGCGACACGATATGAAAAAAGCATCTACGAAAATGGCTGACAACGAAATCCCCGAATTCAAGCGTGATGAGCTTGGCAAGGGCGTAAGGGGCAAGTACCTGAAGCATTTTGTGCAAGGCAGCAATGTCGTGGTGCTGCAACCCGAAATACAAAAGGCATTTCCTACTTCCGAGGCTGTCAATAAGGCGTTGGCAAGCATGCTGGCTTTTGCGCAGGAAACGCAAGGTTTAACAGGTCGCTCAGGTCGGACAACGCGCAAGCGCATCACCGCCTAGCTTCGATGCTAGACCCCCTTGAGACCGAACATCTCTCCGCCCTCAGCCGCTCTTCAACACCACCAACAAATCCTTAGCCTGCACCCGATCCCCAGGCACCACGAGCACGGCTTCCACGATGCCGTCGCGGTCGGCGGTGACGTGGGTTTCCATCTTCATCGCCTCCAAGGCCAACAAGGTGCTGCCTGCGGTGATGTGCTGGCCCACGGTGACGGCCACGCTGACGATGCCGCCGGGCATGGGGGCGGCGATGTGCCGGGGGTTGTTCGGGTCGGCCACGGGGCGGGTCGCGGCTTGCGCGCCGTCGGTCCGCTGTACGCGCACGGTGCGCGATTGGCCGTTGAGTTCGAACTGCACTTTTTTCGCGGCTTCGCCGTCGTCGGAGATGGACTGCAGGGCCACGAGCAAGGTTTTGCCGGGGTCAATTTCCAGTGCCATTTCTTGCTGCGGCTGCGGGCCATAGAAGAACACGGTTGTGGGCAGTACCGAGGTGTCGCCAAAGTTGCGCTGGTGGGCGAAAAACTCGCGGGTGACCTTGGGGTACATCAAATAGGAGGCGAGCTGTTGCTCGTCCAGGGGCTGCTCGCATTCAGCTTCGGCTTGTTGGCGCATGGCCACCATGTCCACCGGTGGCAGGCGGTCGCCGGGGCGATAGGCCTCGGGTGGTTGTTCGCTGCTGGCCAATTTGAGCACCTTGCGAGACAGCGCGGCGGGGAAACCGTCGGGCGGGAAACCCAGCTCGCCTTTGAAGAGCGACACCACGGACTCGGGGAAGGCCACTTCGCGGGTGGGGTCGCTCACGTCTTGGGGTGTGAGGTCACTCGCGACCATCATCAAGGCCATGTCACCCACCACCTTGGAGGTGGGCGTGACTTTCACGATGTCGCCAAAGAGTTGGTTCACATCGGCATAGGTTTGCGACACCTCGGTCCAGCGGTGGGCCAGGCCCAGGGAGCGCGCCTGTTCACGCAAATTCGTGTACTGGCCACCGGGCATTTCGTGGCGGTAGACATCGGCGGTGCCGGAGCGAATGTCGGATTCAAACGGCGAGTAAAAACGCCGCACGCCTTCCCAGTACATGGAGGCCGCGTGCAAGGCGTGTTGCGACAGGCCGGGGTCACGCTCGGTACATTCAAGGGCCGCCGCGATGGACGACAAATTGGGCTGCGAGGTGAGGCCACTCATCGCATCAAGCGCGCCGTCTACTGCGTCACAACCCGCTTCCACCGCAGCAAGCACCGAGGCGCTGGCTGCGCCGCTGGTGTCGTGGGTGTGGAAGTGAACGGGCAGGCCGGTTTCTTCTTTCAGTGCTTTGACCAAAGCGGCGGCTGCGCGCGGGCGGCAGATGCCAGCCATGTCTTTGATGGCGAGCAGGTGCACACCTGCGGCTTGTAATTCGCGGGCAATGCCGGTGTAGTACTTGAGGTTGTATTTGTCGCGTTTGGCGTCGAACAAGTCACCGCTGTAGCAGATGGCGCCTTCGCACAGTGCGCCGGTGTCCACCACGGCGTCAATCGCCACGCGCATGTTGCGCACCCAGTTCAGCGCGTCGAACACGCGGAACAAATCAATGCCGCCTTTGGCCGCCTGCTGCACAAAGTGCAGCACCACGTTGTCGGCATAGTTGGTGTAACCCACGCCGTTGGAGCCGCGCAGCAGCATTTGGAACAGCACATTGGGAACGGCTGCGCGCAGCTGGGCCAGGCGCTGCCAGGGGTCTTCTTTCAAAAAACGCAGGGCCACGTCGAAGGTGGCACCGCCCCAGCATTCCAGCGAAAACAGGTTCGACAGCTCGCGTGCATAGAAGGGCGCAATCGGCAGCATGTCGGCGGTGCGCATGCGGGTGGCGAGAAGCGACTGGTGGGCGTCGCGCATGGTGGTGTCGGTGATCAACACCTGGCGCTGGCCCAGCATCCACTCAGAAAACTTTGTTGCGCCCAATGCTTGCAGGCGCTGGCGGGTGCCGTCGGGAACGGCGGTGTCCAAACTCACCTTGGGCAGCACGGGCTTGGGCAGAGGCAGGGCGGGCAGGGTGCGGCCTTGCACTTCGGGGTTGCCGTGCACCGCCACCTCGGCCAAAAAGCGCAGCAACTTGGTGGCGCGGTCGCGCCGCGCGGTGAAGGCCAGCAGCTCAGGGGTGTTTTCAATGAAGCGGGTGGTGAGCACACCGGCAGTGTCGTTGGCAAACGCCTGGTGGTTGATCAAGTTTTCCAGGAACTGCAAATTGGTGGACACGCCCCGAATGCGGAACTCGCGTAAGGCGCGGTCCATGCGCTGGATGGTCTCGCGCGCGGTGGGTGCCCAGGCGGTGACCTTGACCAACAGTGAGTCGTAATAGGGTGTGATCACCGCGCCCCCATAGGCCGTGCCTGCATCCAGCCGTATGCCAAATCCCGCCGCGCTGCGGTAGGCGGCGAGCTTGCCGTAGTCGGGCAAAAAGCCGTTCTCGGGGTCTTCGGTGGTGACGCGGCATTGCAGCGCGTGGCCGTTCAGCGGAATCAAGGCCTGCGGCGGCACGCCCGTGGGGTGGCGCGCTTTTTCGTCATTCGCGTCCGGCGATTCGTCGCCGGTCACCCCAATATGCCCGCCCTCGGTGATGCGGATTTGCGCTTTCACAATGTCCACACCGGTGATCATTTCGGTGACGGTGTGTTCCACCTGGATGCGTGGGTTCACCTCGATGAAATAACAGCGGCCATCGTCGGCATCCATCAAAAATTCCACCGTGCCCGCATGGGTGTAACCCACGGAGCGCATCAGCTTCAGGGCGCTGTCGCACAGGGCGGCGCGGCTGCTGTCGTTGAGGTAAGGGGCCGGTGCACGTTCCACCACCTTCTGGTTGCGGCGCTGCACGGTGCAGTCGCGTTCATACAGGTGCACCACGTTGCCGTGCTGGTCGCCCAAAATTTGCACTTCCACATGGCGAGCGCGGCGGATCAGCTTTTCAAAATAAACCTCGTCGTTGCCAAAGGCGGCCAGGGCTTCGCGGCGCGAGGCCTCCAGCGAGGCGGCGAGTTCGCCCTCGTTTTCAATCACCCGCATGCCACGCCCACCACCGCCCCAACTGGCTTTGAGCATCACCGGGTAACCAATGCCTGCGGCCAGTTTTGCGCACTCAGCCACATCGTGCGGCAAGGGCGGTGTGGCGGGCATCACAGCCACACCGGCGGCCACCGCCGCATGGCGCGCGGCCACTTTGTTGCCCAGGGTGCGCATCACCTGGGGCGAGGGGCCGATCCAGCGGATGCCAGCGGCAATCACGCTTTCGGCGAAGTCGGGGTTCTCGGACAAAAAACCATAGCCGGGGTGAATGGCATCCACGCCCGCTTGTTTGGCAATGCGCAGGATGTCGTCGCCATCGAGGTAGGCGGCCAGCGGCTTCTTGCCCTCACCCACTAAATAACTCTCGTCTGCCTTAAAACGGTGCAGGGCCTGCCGGTCTTGCTGCGAGTAAATCGCCACGGTGCGAATCCGCATTTCAGAAGCCGCCCGCATCACACGAATGGCGATCTCCGAGCGGTTGGCGATCAGGATGGAACGGATGGGACGGTGGCTCATGGCGGGCTCTCAAAACAAGCGGGTTAATGCAAACTGGGCATCTTAAGATGAGATACACGCATAACCCATGCCCAAGCCACGCCCATGGCACTGTGAATTACCCCTGCGTAGTTTTGCGGGGTTGGGGTGGGGGCTGCAAACAGGCGAGCCGAGAATGCGCCCCTAACATCGCCACTATGAACAGCCAGATCACCCCACCCGCTCCTGACGCCGAACGTTTCGGCCGCCCCCTGGCCGGCTGGCGTTTGCGGCTTTACACCATCATTTTTGAAGCCGACACGCGCGCCGGACGGCTGTTTGATTTGTGGCTGATTGCTTTCATCTTGGCCAGCGTCACCGTGGTGGTGCTGGACAGCATGGAGCCCATTCACGCCCAATACGAGGGGCTGTTCACTACGCTGGAGTGGACTTTTACTGCGGTCTTCACCCTGGAGTACATCGCCCGCTTGGCTTGTGTCAGGCACCCACTGCGGTATGCGCGCAGCTTTTTTGGCGTGATTGACTTGATCGCCGTGTTGCCCACTTACCTGGCCATCTTCTTCCCCGGTTTGCACGCGCTGATTGATGTGCGCATCTTGCGCTTGCTGCGTTTGTTCCGCATCTTGAAGCTGGGGGCTTATGTACACGAGTTCGCTGCCTTGGGCCGCGCCTTGAGTGCGTCGCGCCGCAAGATCACGGTGTTTTTGAGTTTTGTCATCATGGTGGTGCTCATCATGGGCACCTTGATGTATGTGGTGGAAGGCCCGGCGAATGGTTTCACCAGTATTCCCACCAGCGTGTACTGGGCCATTACCACCATGACCACCGTGGGGTTTGGTGACATCACTCCTAAAACCGACCTCGGCCGCTTCATCGCATCGCTGATGATGCTCATGGGTTGGGGCACCCTGGCTGTGCCCACCGGCATCGTCAGCGCAGAATTTGTGGCGCAAAAAGTCCCGCGTGAGCCCACCACCCGTACCTGCCACCACTGCCTGAGCGAAGGGCATGGGCCCACAGACCGTTTCTGTCGTGATTGCGGGGCGGAGTTGCCGCCTTGGCAGCGGGATGGGGGGTGAGGTGTGGCGGAGGTGATCCAAGTCAAAGTCAAACCTCAGTCCCGCGCTAGCACTTTGACGCGACTAGAGGATGGCACCTATCTTGCCCAAATCAAAGCACCGCCGGTGGATGGGCAAGCCAATGCCGAGTTGCTGGCTTTGGTGGCGCGGGAACTGGGTTGTGCCAAGTCCAAGCTGCGCATCAAGGTGGGTGGGGCGGCGCGTTTGAAATGGGTGGTGGTGAACGACGAATGAGCACGAACACGAACCCCTCTCGCCAAGACGTGGCCGCACGTATTTTTGTTTACGGCACGCTCAAAACCGGTTTCCCCAACTTTCACATCAACACCGGCACCCGCGTGCCGGGCGAGTTTGTGACAGTACAAAGGTTTCCGCTTTACCTCATTGCCCCCACCCAGGTGCCTTGGTTGGTGAATCGCCCCGGTGAAGGTGAATTCGTGGTCGGCGAAGTGTTTGAGGTGGATGCCAATACCTTGGCCCGCATGGATGTTCTGGAACAAATTGATGAGCCACTTTGGTATGCGCGTGAAGCACTGCTGGTGCAGCGGCTCGACGACTCAACCAGTCCCCCGATACAGGCGCAGGTTTATTTCGGTAGCGCCGAGCGCCTGCTCACCGCATCCATTCATGCCGGACCTTTGAGCGAATACACCCGCGCCCACGCTCGGGGCTACCAACCCGAGCAGGTTTGAGTACTGCCACCAACCGCCCCCCGCCTTTGACAGGAGAGCACGCTTGGTTCATCCCGACAAAACCCTTGCCATCGTGGCCGCCGATGCACCGCCGCGCAGCCAACCATCGCTCTACCCCGAACTCTTTGCCTCGCGCATGGCGGGCCGCGAGAAACGCGTTCTGGGTGACCTGTTTGGTTTGACAAACTTTGGCGTCAACCTCACCCGCTTGGCACCACAGGCCGTATCGGCATTGCGCCATGCCCATAGTAGGCAAGACGAGTTTGTCTACATCTTGCAAGGCCACCCCACCTTGGTCACCGATGAAGGCGGCACCCCGTTGGCGCCAGGCATGTGTGCGGGATTCAAGGCGGGAACGGGCAATGGCCACCTGTTGAAAAACGAAACCACCGAGGACGTGGTCTATCTGGAAGTGGGCGATCGCAGCAGCGGCGATTCCGTCACCTACCCTGACGACGACTTGCAAGCCCATCTCGTTGAGGGGGTATGGCGTTTCTCGCACAAAGACGGCTCGCCGTATTGAATTAATCCCAATCGATGCCTACAAAATCCCACCATTCACTCAGGAAGAAAGCGATGGCGCACCACCCATGAGCACGACCACTTTGCTTCAATCTCTTTTTAGGTACAAGGCCTGGGCCAATGAAGAGTTGTTTGTCGAGCTTGCCAAGCTGGACGCCGACACCCACGCCACCGAGCGTCACACGGCCATTCGGTTGATGAACCACATCTACGTGGTGGATCGTATTTTTGGGGGCCACTTGTCGGGTGTGGCCCACGGCTACAGTGCGACGAACACGGCGGACACGCCAACGCTCGAGGCGCTGCGTGAAGCGGTGGCGGCGACCGATGGCTGGTATGTGCAATACGTGACAGCGCTCGACCCGCAGCAGCTGTCCCAGCGCTTGCCCTTTGTCTTCACCGACGGGGCCAACGGCACCATGTCGCGCGAAGAAATGTTGATTCATGTGAACACCCATGGCGCTTACCACCGGGGCGCGGTGGGCCGCATCATGGCGCAGGTGACGCTGCCGCCGCCGCGTGATTTGTTGACTCGCTACTTGCACGGGGCTGAACCTGACAGGCGAGTTCATGTTTGAAGCGGTGCGCCAGCCAACGCACCTCTCTCTCCACTTTGATGCCCCGAACCAACCATGCCGAACCACCTGAGCCCCGAAACCGTCGTCCAGTGTCAACTGGATGCCTACAACGCCAAAGACCTGGATGCCTGGCTGGCCACCTATGCACAAGACGCCAAACAGTTCGCCCTGGGCGGCGAGCTGTTGGCGCATGGTCATGCGGCCATTCGTGCACGCACGGCGCCGCGTTTCACCGAACCCAATCTCTTCGCTAAGTTACTCAGCCGCACGGTGATTGGCAACGTGGTGATCGACCACGAAGAAGTCACCCGTACCTTTCCCGAAGGCAAGGGCCATGTGGAACTGGTTTGTATTTACCAAGTTGCCAACGGACAAATCCAAAGCGCCACGTTCAGCATGGGGCCACCGGTGTTGGCTGGCCCCGCCGCTTAACCAACCTAGGCGACCAAACCCAACACATCCTCTTCAGGCCGCTGCAGCAACTGCTTGAGCAGGGGCGGCTCGAAGTGGCGTTTGACGGTGATGGCGTAAAAGCTCTCGAACAACTCCGGCACCACGCAGTACTCGGCGAGTTTGCCGCTTTTGAGTTCATCTTGCACCACCACGGTGGGCATGAGGGCGATGCTGCCTGCGCTGCGTGCGCTGTCGCGCGCCAAGAGGCGCAGCATGGCCATGTCGTCCACCTCGGCCAAGATGCTGTAGTGCAGGCTGGCTTGTTCACACAGTTGGTCAAAGCTGCTGCGAATGTCGCTGTCACGGCTGGGCAAAAGCAGGGGTTGTTGGCCCAGGTCACGCGGCCAGCGAAAGGCTTTGCCGGCAGGGCGTGGTTTGCCCACCAAACTCACGGGCTGGCGGGCAATGCGGCGGCAGCGCCAGGGGTTGCTGGAGTCGCTGTGGACGCGGCGGTTAGACAGCACCAAGTCCAGTTTGTGTACGGCCAAGCGCGAGAGCAAATCGTCCAAGCTGCCCGATTGCAGCAGCAGTTCCACGTCACCTTGCCCGAGCAAAGGGCGCACAAAGTTCTCTTGGAAATTGCGCGACAAGGTGGCAACCGCACCGATGCGCAGCACCTGTTTGCTGCGCTGCTGCCCGCCTTGCAGCAAGGCCATCAATTCTTGCCCGGTGTTGAAGATGGTCTCGGCATAGTTCATTGCCAAATGCCCGGCTTCGGTGAGCACCAGGGTGCGGCCTTGGCGCAAAAAAAGCACCTGGCCGAGCTGGTCTTCCAGTTGTTTGATCTGGGTTGAAAGCGCTGACTGCGATACATGCAGCGCATTCGCCGCCCGCGTGAGATTGCCCTCTTTGGCCACGGCCCAAAAGTAATGCAAATGGTGGAAGTTGAGCCTATGCATACATAAAAAAGAACGTTAACTCACAAACTATGAATTTTACAGAATTGTTGTGAGGCGGCACAGTCACGGCAAAACCACTTGTAGCGAGCGCTGCCTTGAACTTCGCAACGATTTCCTGGATGCATGAATCCGCCTTTCAAAGCGCTTTGTTGTGCGCTCCCTTTGTGTTGTATGGGCTGGCCGCTTTGCTCGCCAGCCTGCTGCCCGGTTGGGCTTGGCGTCTGGCACATGGGGCCAGCGTTGCTGTTCTGCTGGTGGCCGGCTGCGCATTGCTGCTGGTGGCTTGGGGCGCAGGAGGGACGCTGCCGGGATGGTCTGTTCTGCATTGGGGCGGCTGGGGCGAGTTGCGTTTGAGTTTTCGGCTGGACGCCATCACCAGCAGCGTGCTGCTCCTGGTGGCGTTTTTGGGTTGGGTGATTGTTCGTTACTCGCAGACCTACCTCGAAGGTGAGCCGCAGCAAACCCGTTATGTGCGCGGCCTGATGCTGACGCTGGCGGCGGTGAGCGGGGTGGTTTTGAGCAACAACTTGGCCTTCTTGGTGCTGGCTTGGATGGCCACCAGCTTGGCCTTGAATAGTTTGCTCACCTTCTACCCCGAGCGACCCCAGGCCCTGCTGGTGGCGCACAAAAAAGCCCTGGCCAGCCGCTTGGCCGAAGCCTGCTTGCTGGTGGCGGTGGCTTTGGTGGGCAGCAGCACAGGCAGCTTGGAGATGGACCACTTGCAGCAGCATGTGATGGTCTTGCAGCAAGGAGATGCGGGCTTGCCCATGGCCTTGCACGCCGCTGCCGTGTTGTTTGCGGTGGCGGCCATCCTCAAATGTGCACAACTGCCTGTGCATGGGTGGTTGATACAGGTGATGGAAGCACCCACCCCGGTGTCCGCCTTGCTGCATGCTGGGGTGGTGAACCTGGGCGGTTTGGTGCTCATCCGCCTGGGCAGCGTGGTGGCTGAAGTGCCTGCTGCGCAAACCCTGCTGGTGGTGATGGGTACCACGACGGCGGTGGTGGCGGCCTTGGTGATGATGACGCGCATCAGTGTGAAAGTGATGCTGGCCTGGTCTACCTGCGCGCAAATGGGTTTCATGTTGATGCAATGCGGCTTGGGGGCCTACAGCCTGGCGCTGTTGCACCTGCAGGCGCATTCGCTCTACAAAGCCCATGCCTTTTTGGCCGCTGGTGGCGCGGTGGAACAAGCCCGCTTGCAGCGTTTGACGCCAGCGCGCGCCGCGCCCAGTGTCGGCGCAACGGCCTTGGCGGTGTGTGTCTCGGTGGCCGTGGTGTTACTCGCCGCCGGGCTTTGGAACAGCGCGCTTGCACCCCTCACGGGTGCCATCACGGTAAGCACCGTCAATGCCACAACGGTGGTGCTCACCGGCATCTTGTGCTTGGCCTTGACGCCCTGGTTCAGTGTGCGGGCGATGCGTTTGAGCGGCGCGGCGGTGCCGGTGTGCGGCGCTTTGACCTTGCTGATGGCGCTCCTGTATTTCGCACTGGGCGGTGCTTTAAATGGGTGGATGGGTGGGCCGCCAGTGGCCGCGCCCAGCCCCATCTTGTTGATGTGGGTGGCGGCGAGTTTTGTGCTCTTGTTCCTGTTGCAAAGCGTCATCCGTGCCCAGCCTCAAGGAGTGTTTGCGCAAAAACTCTACCCCTGGTTTTTCGCTGGGCTGCACCTGGATGAATGGTTCACCCGCTTGACCTTCCGTGTCTGGCCCTTGCGCCTGGTGTGGTGTCCCGCAGATAACTGCCCAAAATGAAATTGGTGGGTTTCGAGTTGTGGCAAGGCGCAAACCACAGCGATACCGCTTGGTATCGCGCGGATTCGCAACGCGGCCACAGCTTGAAAGACACGATTTCATGGGCAG
>JBJTHI010000257.1:0-4606 GCA_046094425.1 Burkholderiales bacterium
ACAGGCCTGTCGAAGGGTGGCGGGTGCAACCTGGGTTTCGACAAGCTCAACCCGAACGGGAGTTTTACTTCGCGGGGTCGAATCAACAAGAGAAGAGCGGTCTTGATAGTTCGATAGACTGGTCATTTTACGGGCCACCCCTTGGAGCGAAGACATGAGCGACCCCCTCTTGATTGCCAAACACGCCTCAGCCGAGTGCCACCTGCTGCCCGCGCTGGCCAATCGTCATGGGCTCATCACCGGGGCCACGGGCACGGGCAAGACCATTACCTTGCAAAACTTGGCCGAAAACTTCAGCAAGATCGGTGTGCCCGTATTCATGGCCGATGTGAAGGGCGACCTCACCGGCATTTGCCAAAAAGGCAGCGTGAGTGAAAAGCTGGCCAAAATTTTGAAAGAACGCGGCCTAGAAGCACCAGAGCCCACTTCTTGCCCCAGCACCCTGTGGGATGTGTTCGGCGAACAAGGCCACCCGGTGCGCGCCACTGTGAGCGACATGGGCCCCCTGCTACTGGCCCGCATGCTGGCGCTGAACGAAACCCAGCAAGGCGTGCTGCAAATGGTGTTCAAAATTGCAGACGACAACGGCCTCGCGCTGCTCGACCTGAAAGACCTGCGCGCCATGCTGCAACACGTGGGTGAAAACGCCAGCGAGTTCACCACCGAATACGGCAACGTCAGTGCCGCCAGCGTGGGCGCGATTCAGCGCGGCTTGCTGCAAATTGAAGAACAAGGCGGCGACCGGTTCTTTGGCGAGCCCATGCTCAACATTGCCGACTTCATGCAGACCGAAGGTGGCAGGGGCATCGTCAATATTTTGTCGGCAGACAAGTTGATGAACAGCCCGCGCCTCTATGCCACTTTTTTGCTGTGGATGCTCTCTGAGTTGTTTGAACAACTGCCCGAGGTGGGCGACCTGGAAAAACCCAAACTCGTTTTCTTCTTCGACGAAGCGCATTTGCTCTTCAAAGAAGCGCCTGCTGTGCTCATCGAGCGCATTGAACTCGTGGTGCGCCTGGTGCGCAGCAAAGGCGTGGGCGTTTATTTTGTGACGCAAAACCCGCTCGATATTCCCGACACCGTGCTCGCCCAATTGGGCAACCGCGTGCAGCACGCCCTGCGCGCCTTCACCCCACGCGACCAAAAAGCCGTCAAATCCGCAGCCAGCACCATGCGCGCCAACCCAGGGCTGGACATTGAAACCGTCATCACCGAGCTGGCCGTGGGCGAAGCCCTGGTGAGTTTCTTGGACGAAAAAGGCCGCCCCAGCGTGACCGAGCGTGTCTACGTGTTGCCCCCCGGCAGCCAAATTGGGCCGATCACGCCCGAGCAGCGCAAAAGCCTCATCGCCAATTCTTTGGTGGCCGGGGTGTACGAAAAAACGGTAGACCGTGAGTCGGCCTACGAAAAACTCAAGGGTCGCGCGGCGGAAAGTGCGGGCAATGCAGATGCCATGCGCGCAGGCTCCACGGCTACCGCATCCAACCAGGCTCCTGCCCAGGGTGGCGGCATGTTGGGCGGCCTGTCAGACCTGCTCTTTGGCAGCACCGGCCCACGTGGCGGCAAACATGAAGGGCTGGCCCAAACCGCCATGAAAAGCGTGGTGCGCACCGTGGGCTCCTCGGTAGGCCGCGAAATTGTGCGTGGCGTGCTCGGCGGCATTTTGGGTGGCGGTGGTCGGCGTCGCTGAGTTTCTTCTCCCAACAAGGGGACTGTGATGGCTTGGATCAAACTCGCTGCATGGCTGGTGGTGGTGTTGGGTGTAGGCCTTTTTCTTGCGGGCCGCGTGGGCCTGCTGCGCGGCACCGCTCCCCAAGACCTGGGTGTTAAAGAAGGCCGCCTCAAAGCATCTTCGCTCACGCCCAACAGCGTGTCCAGCCAAACGATGCTGCATGCCGACCACCCCATGCGGGTCTATGCGCAAATTGCGCCCTTGCCCTTGCTGGGGACTGGCAACAGCAGCGGGGCGCAAACCATCAAAGCCCTGGCCCGTTTGGTGGAAGAAACCCCGGGCGGGCGCGTGGTGGAATCGAACGACACCTATTTGCGCGCCGAATTCACCAGCCCCATGCTGCGTTTTGTGGACGACACCGAGTTCTGGTTCGACGCCACCAATCAACGCATCGACGTGCGCTCGGCCTCCCGCTTGGGGCGCAAAGATTTTGGTGTGAACCGGGGGAGGGTGGAGGCGCTGCGGGACAAGCTGTCCAAGCTGCCCAGCCCAAGCTAAGGCACCTTCATAGCGTCAACGCGCTCTGGTTGGAGCCGCCATGCAGACCGCGCGTAGCCACCGTCTACAATCCCAGCACCAACGCGGTCACCAGTCACCACGTTGCTGTCACTTCTGACCTTTTTTGCCTGAAGCCACGTGCTTGGCAAATGCTCCCAGCCTTCTGAAGCCTGCGACTGGCGCTCAAGCGAATTGAGCGACAGGCCGACCTGTATTTTTTGGATTTCCCCCATGTCTTTTGACACCCTCGGCCTGGCCGAGCCACTGCTGCGCGCTGTGCGTGAGCAGGGTTACACCACACCCACCCCGATTCAACAACAAGCCATTCCTGCCGTTTTGTCTGGCGGCGATTTGATGGCTGGCGCACAAACAGGCACCGGCAAAACCGCCGGGTTTGTGTTGCCCATGCTGCATCGCCTGTCTCTTGAAAAGCCAGCGCGCGATGCCAAAGGCCGCATCCCAATTCGCGCCCTCATCCTCACCCCCACGCGCGAACTCGCCGCCCAAGTGGAAGAAAGCGTGCGCCTCTATGGAAAGCACTTGCCGCTCACGTCCATGGTGATGTTTGGTGGGGTGGGCATGCAGCCGCAAATCGACAAGCTGCGCAAAGGGGTAGATATTTTGGTGGCTACGCCGGGCCGTTTGCTCGACCATGCGGGCCAGCGCACACTGGATTTGTCGCACATTCAAATTTTGGTGCTGGACGAAGCCGACCGCATGCTAGACATGGGTTTCGTGCACGACATTAAAAAAGTATTGGCCCTGGTGCCTGTCAAAAAACAAAGCCTGCTGTTCTCCGCTACCTTCAGCGACGAGATCAAAGCCCTGGCCGACAAGCTGCTCAACCAACCCGCTTTGATCGAAGTGGCACGGCGTAACCAAACCAACGACGCCATTGCGCAAAAAGTGCATCCCGTGAGCCGGGAGATGAAGAAAGACCTGCTCACCCACCTCATCAAAGAGAACGACTGGCACCAGGTGCTGGTCTTCACCCGCATGAAACACGGTGCCAACCGGTTGGTGGAGCATTTGCTCAAACAAGACATTTCCGCCATGGCCATTCACGGCAACAAGAGCCAAACCGCGCGCACCAAGGCCCTGGCCGAGTTCAAAACCGGTGAGTTGCAAGTGCTGGTCGCCACCGACATTGCCGCACGCGGCATCGACATTGACCAGTTGCCTCACGTCGTGAACTTTGAGCTGCCCAATGTGCCGGAAGACTATGTGCACCGCATTGGCCGCACTGGCCGCGCCGGTGCACAAGGCGAAGCCATCTCCTTGGTGTGCGTGGATGAAAACGGCTTCTTGCGCGACATTGAAAAACTCATCAAACGCGAGATTCCCAAAGAAATCATTCCCGGCTTCGCTCCCCGCCCCGACGAAGAACCCGAACCTATCGTGCTGGGCCGCATGGTGATCGGCGAAGGCGCAGGGCGCGGCGGTATGCGGCGCAATACCGGTGGTGCAGGTGGCGGTGGCCGCTCCGGCGGCGGCGCTCGCCCATCGTCCGGCGGTGGCCGACCCGCAGCGAAATCAAACAACGCGGGGAACAACAACCGAGGTAGCCGCCCTGGTGCTGGCCGCAGCGCAGGTGGTGGAAGCCGTTCTAGCGAGTCCAACACCCGCTCCTCGTCAAGCCCGCGCCCCGCAGGTGCCCGGTTGACCACTCCCAAACGCTGACTAACATAGGCCATGCTCACCGGTGACATAAAAAGCAAGATAGACCAAATCTGGAACGCCTTTTGGTCGGGCGGCATTGCCAACCCCATTGAGGTGATCGAGCAAATCACCTACTTGCTCTTTCTGCGCCGCCTGGACGACCTCCATACTCTGGAAGAAAACAGGGCCACCCGGTTGGAAGAACCTATGCAGCGGCGCATCTTCCCAGAAGGGGCCGACCCGCGTGGCCGCGCGTTTGAGAGCCTGCGCTGGAGCCGCTTCAAAAATGAAGCGCCGTCTGAGATGTTCGTCATCGTGGGCGAACATGTTTTCCCCTTCCTGCGCACGCTGGGCTCGGATGATTCCACCTACGCCCACCACATGAAGGACGCACGTTTCACCATCCCCACGCCAGCCCTGCTGCACAAGGTGGTGGACCTGCTGGACGCCGTGCCCATGGACAACCGCGACACCAAGGGCGACCTCTACGAATACATGCTGGGCAAAATAGCCAGCGCCGGGCAAAACGGCCAGTTCCGCACCCCGCGCCACATCATTCAATTGATGGTGGAAATGACCGCCCCCACGCCGCAAGACACCATTTGTGATCCAGCCTCGGGCACCTGCGGATTCTTGGTGGCAGCGGGCGAATACCTGCGCCAAGCCCACCCCACGCTGTTCCACGATGCCAAGCTGAACCAGCACTTCAACCACGCC
>JBJTHI010000258.1:0-5339 GCA_046094425.1 Burkholderiales bacterium
CGTCTGCGTTGGCGGTGAAGTGGTCGATGAGGGCGGCGCGGTGGGCCAGGCGTTCACTCATTTGCCCCAAGCTGTTGATCTCCAGCCACAGGTTCTCGCCTTCTTGCAAACCCAGGTCGCGCCACAAGGCGCGGCACATCAAGATAAGTTCGGCATCCACGTCCGGGCCGTGAAAACCCAAGGCCTCGGCACCCACTTGGTGGAACTGGCGGTAGCGGCCTTTTTGCGGCCGCTCGTGGCGAAACATGGGGCCCACGTAATAGAGCCGCTTGCCGCCTTCGTAGAGCAGGTTGTGCTCCACCACCGCGCGCACCACACCGGCGGTGCCTTCGGGGCGCAGGGTGAGTTGGTCGCCGTTGAGGCGATCCTCAAAGGAGTACATCTCTTTTTCGACAATGTCGGTCACTTCGCCCAAACCGCGCACGAACAGTGCCGTGGGTTCGACCAAGGGCGTGCGCACATGGGCGTAGCCGTAACGGGCCATGACGCCACGCACTTTGTCTTCAAACCATTCCCAGCGCCTGGAGTCAGGCGGCAGGATGTCGTTCATGCCTTTGACGGCACGCAGGATGTCAGCCATGAGAAGAGGGGTCTACAAGAAACGCAAGGATTTAAGAAGTTGTCGCCTGCTGAACGTGGCCGTAACGCTGCTCGATGTACCGCTCAACCAAAGCCTGAAACTCCTGGGCAATGCCGTCACCGCGCAGGGTCAAGGCTTTCTCGCCGTCAATGAACACCGGTGCGGCAGGGGCTTCGCCAGTGCCGGGCAGGCTGATGCCGATGTCGGCGTGTTTGCTCTCGCCAGGGCCGTTGACGATGCAGCCCATCACGGCCACCTTCATTTTTTCAACGCCGGGGTAACGCGCCCGCCACACCGGCATTTGCAGCCGCAAGAAGTCGTCGATTTGTTTGGCCAACTCTTGGAAGGTGGTGCTGGTGGTGCGCCCGCAACCAGGGCAAGCGGTCACACTGGGGTTGAAGGATCGTAGGCCCAAGGACTGCAATATCTCCAGTGCCACCAACACCTCCTGAGTGCGCGCTTCACCAGGCTGGGGCGTGAGCGAAACACGGATGGTGTCACCGATGCCTTCTTGCAGCAGCACGGCCAGTGCAGTACTCGATGCCACGGTGCCTTTGGTGCCCATCCCAGCTTCGGTGAGGCCCAAGTGCAAGGCGTAGTCGCAACGCTGCGCCAACGCTCGGTAAACAGTGATGAGGTCTTGCACGCCCGACATCTTGCAAGACAAGATGATTTGGTTGGCCGCCAAGCCCAGCTGTTCGGCCTGCCGGGCCGAGCCCAAAGCCGACTGAATGATGGCGCGGTACATCACCTGTTGTGGCTCGTGAGGCTCGGCCAGCTTGGCGTTGTCGTCCATCAGTTGCATGAGCAGCTCTTGATCCAAACTGCCCCAATTCACGCCAATGCGGACTGCTTTGTCGTGTCTCACGGCGGCTTCAATCATTTGGGCAAACTGTTTGTCGCCTTTGTCCCCTTTGCCCACATTGCCGGGATTGATGCGGTATTTGGACAAAGCCTCGGCGCAAGCGGGCACCTCGGTGAGCAGGCGGTGGCCGTTGTAGTGGAAGTCGCCCACCAAAGGTGTGTCCACACCCATGCGGTCGAGTTGCTCGCGGATATAGGGCACGGCCTGGGCGGCTTCGATTGTGTTGACGGTGATGCGCACCATCTCCGATCCCGCCTGGGCCAGCTCTTTGACTTGGATGGCGGTCGCAATCGCATCCACCGTGTCGGTATTGGTCATGGACTGCACGCGCACGGGTGCGTCGCCCCCCACCGTGACCACCCGGCTGCTCCAGCGCACCACGGCCTGCCGTGAGCGGCGCGGCGCAGGTGCAGCGGGTTTGATGAACTCTCTGTCTTGACTCGTCACCATGGTGTTCACTTCAATTCAATTCGAGCCACGTTGTCGCGGGTAGACGCAGTCAGGTCTATCGGTTGACCGCGAAAGCGCACCGTGGTGTTGGACGCATTGCCCACTTTCAAACGCAGGGGCAAAGCCCCATCCAAGGTCACTACCTCACCGGTCTGCACCAGACGTGCAAGCAGCGGTTTGTACTTGGCGTCTTGAACCTCTACCCAGGAACTTTGGCTGACACGCAATTCCAGCAGGGCGGCAGACATCGCCGGGGACGAGGCTGCTGCATCCGCCGGAGCCAACACCACGGCTGCGCTCGCAGCGTCAACCAATGGTGGCAACAACTCGACGGGCGCCGTTTGGGCATCGGCTGCGATCGCTGCAGCAGAAGCACTGACATCAGGAGCGGCCACGACGGTCTCAGATGCCGCCGGCAAACCCAAACGCCAATCACCCGGAAACAGGTAAAGCCCCACGCTGGCCAACACCAACAAACCCGGCAGCAACCAGCGCAGATCAATCGCTTGTTTCCAGGATTTGCTTTCCGAGCGCCCAGGGCGACTGGCGCGAACCGGTCTGTCCATGAATGGTTCGTTCAGGCCAGATTCCACATGATCCAAGCCCTCGCCAGTCACTTTGGGCAACAGGGCCAAGACTGGCACCGGGTCTATCTTCAAGGCGCGGCACATCGTTTGCGCCAACGCACGGGTAAAGGTGAGGTCGAACAACTCGTCGTAACGATCGGCTTCCAGCAACTCCAATTTGCGTGGCGGAACCTTGATGGACGTGGCCAAGGCCGCAATGTGCAAACCCCGCGCCTGCCTGGCCTTGCGCAACATGGCACCGGCAGTGGCAGACTCGCTCAGATCAAGAGTGGTGCGGTTACTGGCCTCATTCATCGAAACGCTCCGATGCATAAAGTTTCGCTTGCGGCGACTCTGGGAAGCGATCCCGCAACTGCTGCCCCAGCGTTGCCACGCCTTGTGCATTGCCCAGTTTGCGTTCAATGCGCATGGCCAACCACAGCGTTTGCGGGTTGGCGATTTCACGCACCGCATTGATGCGGCGCATTTGAAAGCGCGCACGCTCGAAGTCGCCACGACGGTACAACACCTCGGCCAGGTTTACCGCAATGGAAGGATTGCCAGCATCTATCTCAAAGGCACGTTGCAAGGTCGCTTCGGCAGCGGACAAATCCCCTGCGCGGGCTTGACAAATGCCTTGGGTCAAAAGGGTACGAGAAACCTGCTGGTTTTGAGGGCTGACCAAGGCTTGGCGAAACAGATTGTCGGCCTCGGCATGGCGTTGGCGCTGGCACAAATACCAGCCCCAGTTTTGCATGGTGTCCACGTCACGCGGATTGATCTGCAAGGCACGCCTGAAACTGTCTTCAGCCAGGGCATGTTCACCCATGCTGCCGTAAATCAAACCGCGCAAATTGAAGGCGGGGCCGAGGTTGGGGTCGGCGGCCAAGGCGAGTTTCACTTCGTCCAGCGCCACATTCATTTGCCCGCGCTCAAAGTAGGCAGAAGCCAGCTCCAATCGCACCCGGGCACGCCGTGCGTTGTCAGGCTCGTCGGATTCAGTGACTTTGTCTTTCAAGTCAGACGAGCCAGCCCCTTTTTGAGCGCAGCCGCCCAACAACCCCAAACACAGCAATAAGCCCAGCACCAACATCGCCCAGCGGCGTGCAAGCACGAGGCTCTGCCAACCCATGTACGGGCCATGAAGGGTTTGAACGGTCATGCCTTGCTCTCCTGTGGGGTGGTACTGGGAACGGCTGATCGGTGCAATCGAATCGGTTGCCTGGTTTCCAAACGCCGCTTCACCCGGGTGCGGTCTTGCACTTCACCGGCCAACTGGCCGCAAGCGGCATCAATATCGTCACCCCGGGTTTTGCGGATGGTGGTTACCAAACCGGCGTCTTGCAGCACCGCCGCGAAGTGTCGCACTTGTTCGCGCGACGAGCAGGTGAGGCCTGAGGCCGGGAAGGGATTGAAGGGAATCAGGTTGATCTTGCACGGCACGCGCTTAGCCAACAAGGCCACCAAAGCGCGGGCTTGTTCCACAGAATCGTTCACCCCGTCGAGCATGCAGTATTCAAAGGTGATGAAGTCGCGCGGGGCGACGTCTAAATACCGGTTGCAGGCGTCCAGCAATTCGTCTATTGGGTATTTGCGGTTCAACGGCACCAGGTCGTCACGCAGCCCATCGGTGGGCGCATGCAGGGACACGGCCAGGGCCACGGGGCAGTCTTGGCGCAGCCTGTCCATCATGGGCACCACGCCCGAGGTGGACACCGTCACGCGGCGGCGCGACAAGCCATAAGCATGGTCGTCCAGCATCACCCGCAGAGCCGGCACCAAGGCCGCGTAGTTTTGCAACGGCTCGCCCATGCCCATCATCACCACGTTGGAGATGACACGCTCGCCGGGCGGCACATTCAGGCGTTTGCGCAAATGGTGCTCGGCAAACCACAACTGCGCCAGGATTTCCGCCGTGGTCAAGTTGCGGCTGAAGCCTTGGTGGCCGGTGGAACAAAAACGGCAACCGACGGCACAACCGGCTTGCGAAGAGATGCACAAGGTGCCCCGATCAAGAATCTCAGCCCCCCGGTCGCCTACGGCGTCCGCCCCCCGAGGGGGCAGTGAACCGCCTTGGGGCGGCCCGGCACCGGCCCACTCGGGAATGAAAACGGTTTCTACCGCGTCGCCGCCACCCACGTCGAACAACCACTTGATGGTGCCGTCGCTGGAGGCTTGTTCGCTGGCCACGGACAGGGCACGAACTTCGGCGCGCGCGCGCAGTTTGTCGCGCAAAGATTTGGCCAAGTCCGACATGGCGTCCACATCAGACTCGCCCTTTTGATGCACCCAGCGAAACAACTGGGTGGCGCGAAAACGCTTCTCACCCAGCTGCTCACAAAACGCAGCCATGCCTTCCAGATCAAATTCCAGCAGGTTGACGGCGCTCATGGTGCTGTGCCTCCGTTGAGGCCCGCTAATTTAGCGGCTGTAGACGTTCATGCCAGGGAAGAAGAAGGCCACTTCCACGGCTGCGGTTTCGGGCGCGTCGGAGCCATGTACAGCGTTGGCGTCAATGCTGTCGGCGAAGTCGGCGCGAAGGGTGCCTTTTTCGGCTTTCTTGGGATCGGTGGCACCCATCAGGTCGCGGTTCTTGGCGATGGCGTTTTCGCCTTCCAGCGCTTGAATCATGACGGGGCCCGAGATCATGAAGGAGACCAAATCGTTGAAGAAAGGACGGGCTTTGTGAACGGCGTAAAACGCTTCGGCTTCGCCGCGCGAGAGGTGAGTCATCTTGGCCGCCACCACCTTCAAACCAGCGGCTTCAAAACGAGCGTAAATTTGACCGATCACGTTTTTGGCAACGGCATCGGGTTTGATGATGGAAAGGGTGCGTTCAATGGCCATGTTTTTTCTCCTCTGGGGAATCACAAAATCT
>JBJTHI010000259.1:0-2632 GCA_046094425.1 Burkholderiales bacterium
GCCTGCTCGTCGCTGTAGCGCTGCGGCAGCACAAAACAAAAATCTTCGTTGGCCAGCATGTAGGTGGCGTAACCACCGTCCACATCCATCCCCGTGAAATGCGCATGAGGGCACAAGTTCTCGCGCTGCCTCAGTTGACCACGCTCGGCTTGAGCCCGCATAGTTCACCCAACCGGACTCTTGTGTACCGCAACAACGCACGAATGCTCAGTGTGGTGGCTTCACCCACGATGTTCCTGCTCACCAATGCGAATACGCGCGCGGCTCTCCCAGCACCGGCGCGCCGCCTCAGGCGGTGGTGTCGCGCATCAAGGTACTGAACCAAACGCCCATGTCTTCGAAGCTGTCACTGTTGATGGTGGCCGCTTCAGTGGCGGTGGCCGGTACGCCGGCCACCAGGGTCTGCCCGCCGTTGGACGCCGTCTTCATGCGGGCGTCGACGGGGTCGAACTGGTACACGGCCGTCAACCACGACGCGGTGCTGGCCGTGATCGGCGAGTAACACGCTGATTTGGCGACCGGCTGCGGGTCGGGCGAGCCACCCGCGAACAGTCGCAGGATGGCGTCGGCGCAGATCTTCGCTTCCTGGTTGGCTACGTGGGCGGCCTTGGGCAGGCCACAGCTGGATGCGTCGCCGATGACGTGGATGTCGGCCGCGCCAGCAGCTGTCGACTCGTAGCTCAACACATTCACCGTTGCCCAGCGCCCCCCGGCCCCGTTGTTCAAGCCCGCCTGTGCCAGCCAGCCGCCTGGTGCACTGCCTGTGGCGCGGTGGGGCACGATAGGGTTCACCACCTGCGCCTGCACATGCTGGGGCGCACCGAGTTCATCGGTGTAGCTGACAAGCTTGGTCGCGGCCTGGATGGCGATGTTGCTGACGCCGGGTAGGTACTGAATCACGCCGGCGTGAATCTGCGTGAAGGCGGTCTCAAAACTGTGCCTCTCGGCCTGGATGACCAGGTTCTCATCCAGCACCACCACGTGGCAGTTGGCACCCTTGGCGGTCTTTAGGTAGTCAGCCACCACACAGGCGCGTTCATACGGCCCGGGTGGGCAGCGGTAGGGTGCTTTGGGAATGGTCATCACGAAGGTGTCGCCGTTGCGCATTGAGGCCACTTGGGTGCGCAGCAGGGTGGTCTGGGCACCGGCGCGCCAGGCGTGGGGCGTGCGCGTTTCATAGTCGCTCTGCGTCAGACCATAGGCGTCGTCAAAGCTCACGCCGGGCGCCAGCACCAAGCGGTCGTAAGCCAGCACGCTGCCGTCGGTCAACGTGACCGTGTGAGCTCCTGCATTGACGGCGGCCACGCTGCCCGTCTTGCGCAGCACGCCGTATTTGCTGGTCAGCGCGTCGCGTCTGAACTGCAGAGATGCCACATTGCGGCTGCCGTTGAGCACCAGGTTGCTCATGATGTTGGAGGTGTACAGGGCGTCGGGATCCACCAGTGTGACCTGCACGCCGCTGCCGCCCCACAAGCGCAGGTACTTGGCGGCCGTCATGCCCGCCATGCCACCACCCACCACCACCACGCGCTTGCCCACCAGCGCTGTGGGTGCCAAGGCAAAGGTGGAGCCGCTGCTGCCGCCGCCGTCAACATCAGAGTCGTCTGCACCACCGCGCAGGGGCAGCAGTGCTGCACTGAGACCACCGGCGGCCAGGGCGACAAGTTTGCGACGGGTCAGAACCGTTTGAAGTGTTTGTTGTTTCATGGTGTTCTCCGCCGTTCACTGCTGCAGGTAGTTAATGATCAATTGCAGTTGCGCTGGCGTGTAGCCCTGCGCATGCGCGGACATGATGCTGGAGCTGGCTGGTTTGCGCATGAACTCCAGCACTTCTTGGACATCCTTTCCGCGTATGGCATCGAAGCCGCCAGTGCCGAGCGTGCCGTGGCACTGAAAGCAATTCGAGGCCAGCAGTCGGCCCTCGGTGTTCTTCGGTTGCGCTACCAGCCTGGCAGTGCCGCTGTTGCTTTTGCCCAGCGCTGCAGCCGAAGATGGGGCTGAGGCCTGTGGCGCTGCGTCTGCAGCCACACTCCCACCTCCACAGGCCGCCACCAGCCCCGCAGACAGTGCTGCGATGCTTGCCAGTCGCGCATTGCGGGTTGCTTGCTTCGTCTGTTCGTTCATGCCAGCCCCTCAAATCTGATGCCGTGCAGTTCGCACCAACGTCAGGATGCGGCGCGAAGCTGAAGCGAAGATAAAGTTTGTCGACTATTTAGAACCTATCCGTCAATAAGACAGCCCTGCGTTGTGGCGACAAAGCGATGGATGCAAGGCGCAAGCCGCAGCCCAGGGTGTTCCCCTGGGCAAGGGTTGCAACGCCGCAGACGCGCTTTGTCGTCACAACCCTTCGGGCCGGGGTCCCACAGGCCACAGGCGTAGGAGCAGACCGCGCCGTGGTGTGCATCACCACAAGCGGGTTGCGACACCCGCCTGGGGCCTGTGGAACCCCGGCGCAGGGCTGTCTTATTGACGGATAGGTTCTAAGTTGCACGATGTTTCAGGCGCCGCGCGATGGGCCCATCATCAGCTGCACGGTGCAGCCCGCAGTGGTCGCTGGCAAACGCAGCGTTCCGCCGTGCGCACGCGCCACCAGGTCGGCCAGCATCAAACCCATTCCCGGGCTGCTTTGGTA
>JBJTHI010000260.1:0-21843 GCA_046094425.1 Burkholderiales bacterium
TCTCCCTTGCAGGGCGCACCCACGCTTGCAAGCGTGGGTCGCTGCGCAGGCAAGCCGCATGCGGCTTGAAAGCCCTGCTTCGCCCTTGCCAGCGCACCGCATCACAACCCACTTGGGCGTGTCCCTGGTGAAATATGCGGGCTAACCTCAATACTGTTCGCTTAAGCCCGTTCGCCCTGAGCCTGTCGAAGGGCTTGCACCGAGTGACGCGAGGCTTGGACAGGCTCAGCCCGAACGGTTTTTGATGGTTTTAGCCCAAAGTAAACAGTATTGGGGCTAACCTGGGCAGGCTGTTCAGCGCTCAGACAGCGCGTAGGCCTTGGCTTTGAGCACAGGTTTGAGCAGGTAAGACAGCACTGTTTTGTTGCCCGTGAGCACATCCACCTCGGCGGTCATGCCGGGGATGATGGGCAGCTTTTCGCTGAAATTGGCTTGCGCGGTGCGTACCCGCACCAGGTAGAAGGCGTTGCCTTTTTCGTCCACCACGGTGTCGGGGCTGATGTTTTCCACCTTGGCGTCCAGCCCGCCGTAGATGGAGAAATCGTAGGCGGTGAATTTGACAGTGGCTTTTTGGCCGGGGCGAATAAAGGCGATGTCTTTGGGCTGAACTTTGGCTTCCAGCACCAGGGTGTCGTCCAGGGGCACGATTTCCACAATGTCTTTGCCCGGTTGCACCACGCCGCCCACGGTATTGGCCAGTAGCCGCTGCACCCGGCCACGCACGGGGCTTTTCACTTGCGATTTATCGACTTTGTCGGCCAAAGCCACCGCACCTTCATTCAGCGCATTCAAGCGCCCGGTGACTTCAGAGAGTTCTTTGCGTGCTTCGTTGCGAAACGCCAGTTCGGTTTCCTGAATTTTTCGCTGCGCCTCGCCAATGGCCGCTTGTACGCGGCTGATTTGGGCCGCTGCTTGCTCAGAATCGCCGCGGCTGCGCGAGACCTCGCGCTCCAGGCGCAACAAGTCCACCTCGGAGACGGCCCCGGTGGCCAGTAAGGGGCGGGTTTTGTTCAGTTCCTGCTGATTGAATTCCATCGACCGGTCGGCGGCGTTTTTGCGTGCGCGCATCTCGGAGAGTTCTTGCATCCTTTGCTGCAACTGCTGTTGGTTGATGCCCAGCAAGGTGCTGAGCTCACTGAGTTTGTTTTGGTAGAGGCGGCGTTCTTCTTCAATGGTGGAGAGCTCGTCCGCATCACCATCGGATTTGGGGGGCAGAAAACTGGTGCCTTCAGCCAACGCCCGCAGACGCGCTTGGCGCGCACGCAGCGCAAACCCTTGGGCGGCACTTTCACGCACGCCCGAGGTGGCGCGGGTTTCATCAATCTTGAGCAGCAACTGGCCGACTTCGACCGCGTCGCCTTCACGCACCAAAATTTCAGACACCACACCACCGTCCAAGCTTTGCACGACTTGCAATTGTTTGGAGGGGATGACGCGCCCGTCTCCCCTTGTGACTTCTTCCACATGGGCCAGTGCGGCCCACACCAAGAGCAGCAGCAGTGCCGCCGCCGCCACGCGCACGATCAACTGCGCGCGCTGGGTGTGGTGGCGCGACATGACGGCGTCGGCTTGTTGTTCAAAAGGGCGAAAGCCTGCCGGGTCGGCGGTTGTCTTTGCCGCGTCAGGCGCTGCGGCGACGCTGGGGTTGGATTCGGTGTTGGTTTGCATGCTGACCTCAAGCCACGTGTTTAGGCTGCCTTAGCCACCCGGCCCGAGGCCAGGGCTTGCATGATGCGGTCGCGTGGCCCATCGGCCACGATCTTGCCGCCGTCAATGACGATTACCCGGTTCACCAAGGCCAGCATGGAGGTGCGGTGGGTCACGAGCACCACGGTTTTGTGCGCGGCGAACTGCGACATCTTGGTGGTGATTTGAGCCTCGGTGGAAAAATCCATGGCGCTGGTGGGTTCGTCCAGCAGCAAGATGGGCGCGTTGTGCAGCACCGCGCGCGCCAATCCAACCGACTGGCGCTGACCACCGGAGAGCGACTCGCCGCGTTCCCCCACCAGCATGTCAAAGCCGCGTGGGTGGCGGTTCACCCAATCGTTCATACAAGCCACCTCGGTGGCAGCCACCAAAGCGGTGTCGTCGGCATAGGGTTGGCCCAAGGTGATGTTGTCGCGCAGGCTGCCGTAGAACAAGGTCACGTCTTGCGAGACGCAGGCCACGTTGCGGCGCACGTCAGAGGGGTCGAGCTGGCGCAGGTCAATGCCGTCCAGCAGCACAGCACCGTCGGTGGCCTGGTACAGGCCCATCATCAGGCGCTGAATGGTGGACTTGCCTGAGCCCACTCGGCCAATCAAGGCTACTTTCTCACCTGCGGCAATCTTGAAACTCAAGCCGTCCAAAGCAGCGTCGGTTCGATTGGGGTAAGCAAACTTGACGTTGCGAAACTCAATGTCACCTCGCAACTGCGGGCGTTGCACAAAACTTTCACCCTCGGGGCGCTCCACCGGTGTGGCCATGATTTGGTTCAACGAAGTCATGGCCGTGCGCACGCCTTGGTACTGCATCAACAGCCCCACAATTTGTCCCGCTGGCGCCAGTGCCCGCGAGGCCAGCGTGGTGCAGGCGATCAATGCGCCCATGGTGAGTTGGCGTTCGCTGATCAGGTACACACCAATGATGATGAGCACTACCGACACCAACTGCGACAAAAAATTGCTGCCATACAGCGCACTGCTGGAGAGGCGGCGCATCTTCACGCCTGTAGCGGCCAAGAACAAATTGGCGCGTTCCCACTTGGCTTGAATCACCCCCTGCGCGCCTTGCGACTTGATGGTTTCAATGGCGGTGAGGCTTTCTATCAGCGTGGCGTTACGCTGCGCAGCGGCGCGGTAAGTGCTTTCAGACAGCGCATGCAGCTTGTTCTGCAGCGAATAACCCAGCAGCACGATCAGCACAAAGGCCACCACCACGGGCAAGGCCAGCCAGGGGGAAATCCACAACATCACGCCCAAAAACAGCAAAGCAAACGGCAGGTCGATCAAAGCAGTGACGGTGCTGGACGCAATGAAGTCACGCACCTGCTCGAACCCGCGCAAGTTGGAGGCAAAAGAACCCACTGATTCCGGCCGGTGCTCCAAACGCATGCCCAGCACTTTCTCCATGAGCGAGGCAGAAATTTGCACGTCCACCCGCGCGCTGGCTTCATCGACAAAGCGGCCGCGCAAAATGCGCAAGAACAAATCCAGCCCCAGCACCAAGACCATGCCCACGGCCAAAGCCCACAAAGTTTCCACCGCGTGGTTGGGCACCACCCGGTCGTACACATTCATGGAAAACAATGGGAAGGCCAGGGCAAAAATATTGATGAGGGCGGCTGCCCACAACACGTCGCGGTAGACAAACCGCTGCGCGCCAATGGCGCTCCAAAACCAATGTTTCGCTTTGACGGCATGCAGCTCGGGCGTGCGTTCATCAAAGCGGAAGTGGGGCCGCACGAATAACACCAAGTCGGTGAAACGCGCCTGCAAATCTGGCAGCGGCAAACGCACCGAACCTTGGCCTGTTTCAGGCAGCAGTACGCGGGCGTGGCTGGCATGGTTGTTTTCGTCTTCGTCCCAACCCAGCAGCACACAGGCTTGGTTGTTTTTTAGAATCAAAATCGTCGGCAAGCTGTGCGGGTCGATGGCGTTCAGCGCCAATCGCTGCAAACGTGCCGACATGCCCGCACGCGCGGCTGCCCGTTCCGCCAACTCCAAACTCAAGGGCTCGTGGTTCAAAGGCAAGCTACTTGACAACGAAGCCCTGGACGCTGTCACCCCGTGCAACTGGCACACCGCCACCAAGCAGTCCAGCAGCGGGTCAGGATGAATCAAGTCCTCACGCAAACGCGGCGTGCTGAGGGTGCTGGGGGAGGGGTGCTCGGCTTGGCTCATGCAATTTCTGGTCGAGGATCAAGTGATATCGGCACAGTGCACGCCAAATTGACCTCGGCGGCGATCGGCAAAAAAAAGTTCCAGCGTTCTGCGCACCGTACGAAAGGCTAATTGCTCCCAAGGAATTTGGCTTTCGGAGAACAACTCGGCCTCGATGGTTTCAAGCCCTGGGTTCAGGGCGGGGCTCAACATCTGCGCTCGGTAATACAAATGCACCTGGCCTACGTGCACCACATTGAGCACGGTGAACAAACCCAAGAGTTCAATCTGCGCGCCGGCTTCTTCCACGGTCTCGCGCACCGCGCCTTCGGCACTGGTCTCCCCCAACTCCATGAAACCGGCGGGCAAAGTCCAAAAACCATGACGCGGTTCAATGTTGCGGCGGCACAGCAGCACCTTGTCTTCCCATACCGGCACCGTGCCCACCACATTGGTCGGGTTTTGGTAATGCACCGTGCCACAGGCCGGGCAAACCGCCCGCTCGCGGTTATCTTCAGGCGGCACCACATGTTCCACCGCTGTACCGCAGGCTCGGCAATGTTTGATGGGCGCTTGAACCATGGGCGGCAGTGTAGCGGGCGGTAGGCCGCAGGCCAGCATTCGTCCCCAGAACAGACCTCGGCTGGTGCGGTTGCTGCACCCTGGCAGTGCGCGGGGCTCCCATTCGTGTGCTTGCTGCTGGCGCTGCCTCGTTGGTCGATGGCCAGGGAATGATGGATCTGCACCCGGGCTTTCACTCTCAATCGAGCCCAACCAATCGGGTGGGTATCACGCTACGCAATGGCTGGCATACATTCTGCTAGACATAACTTGTCATAACAGGCTGGGCATGTCCATGAACCTCTCGCGCCGCAAGCAAAAAGAAGTTGTCGCTGATACCAAGGTGGCCTTGTTGCAGTCGGTTCCGATGCACACGCAAATTCGGGAAATCATCCGCCGCAGCGTGTTGGACGGTAGCTACCCACCGCACTCGCAAATGCCGTCTGAAAGCCAAATGATGGAAACCTATGGTGTCAGTCGCATCACCATACGACAGGCGCTGGGTGACCTTCAGAAAGAGGGCTTGATATTCAAGGTGGCGGGCAAGGGGAGTTTTGTCGCCAAGCCCAAAGCATTTCAGAACCTCTCTCGCTTGCAGGGTTTCGGCGAGGCCATGGGCGCTTCTGGCTACGAAACGTTCTCGCAGGTCATCAGTTCTAAACAGGTCAAAGCCAGCGAGCTGGTGGCCAAACGTTTGCAATTGAAAACGGGTGCGCCGGTGTTCGAGTTGCAGCGTCTGCGTTACCTCAACCGCGAACCGATTTCGGTGGATGTGAGCTATTTCCCGCGCGAGTTGGGCCAGCGCCTGGCGCAAGAAGATTTGCCCACGCGCGACATCTTCGTGATTCTGGAAAACGACTACGGCCTGCACCTCACCCATGCTGATGTGCAGATCGAAGCCATCTCAGCCAACGACACCTTGGCACGCCAGTTGCGCATTGCAGAAGCCACACCCTTGCTGCGCATCGAGCGGCTGACTTACGCCGACGACAGGCCGATTGATTTTGAGTTTCTCTATTACCGAGGCGACGCTTTTCAGTATCGCTTGCGTATCGCCCGCACTTAAGGAGCCCGCCATGAAAACCATCGAAATGGAGTTTGACCTGGTGGTCATCGGCGGTGGCACCGGTGGCCCCATGGCTGCCGTCAAAGCGAAAGAGAAAGATCCCAAGCTGCGGGTGCTCTTGATCGACAAGGCCAACGTCAAACGCAGCGGTGCCATCTCCATGGGCATGGACGGCTTGAACAACGCGGTGATTCCTGGTCACGCCACGCCCGAGCAGTACGTGAAAGAGATCACCGTGGCCAACGACGGCATCGTTGACCAAGAGGCGGTTATGGCTTACGCATCAGGCAGCTTCGAGATGATTCAAGAGCTTGATCGTTGGGGCGTGAAGTTTGAGAAAGACGAAACCGGCGACTACAGCGTGCGCAAAGTGCACCACCTGGGCGCTTATGTGCTGCCCATGCCGGAAGGCCACCACATGAAGCGCATCTTGTACCGCCAACTCAAACGCGCCCGGGTGGAAATCACCAACCGTGTCGTCGTCACGCGCGTGCTGACGGGTCCCAATGGTGAAGTGGCGGCGGTGATGGGTTTTGATTGCCGCACTGCCGAGCTTTATGTGATTCGCACCAAAGCAGCGGTGATTTGCACCGGCGCCGCAGGCCGCTTGGGCTTGCCCGCCTCGGGTTATTTGATGGGCACCTACGAGAACCCCACCAACTGCGGCGATGGCCATGCCATGGCCTACCACGCAGGTGCAGACCTCGCCAACCTGGAGTGCTTCCAGATCAACCCTTTGATCAAGGACTACAACGGCCCCGCTTGTGCCTACGTGACCGGGCCACTGGGCGGGTACACCGCCAATTCCAAAGGGGATCGTTTCATCGAGTGCGACTACTGGAGCGGCCAGATGATGCAGGAGTTCTACAACGAACTGCTCAGTGGCAACGGCCCAGTCTTCCTGAAACTGGATCACTTGGCGGAAGAAACGATTCAAGAGATTGAAACCATTTTGCACAGCAACGAGCGCCCCAGCCGGGGTCGTTTTCATGAAGGGCGGGGTACCAACTACCGCCAAAAAATGGTGGAGATGCACATCTCGGAAATTGGCTTTTGCAGTGGTCACAGTGCATCGGGCATCCACATCAATGCACGCGGTGAAACGTCTGTGAAGGGGCTCTATGCGGCGGGCGACTGTGCCAGCGTTCCACACAACTACATGCTGGGTGCTTTTGTGTACGGCAAGTTGTGTGGCGAAAACGCGGCCGCTTATTGCGCCGAGGTGAGACAAGCGGCCCAAGACGCCCAAGCGCAGGCCGCTGAGAGCGCACGCATCCTCGCGCCACTGCAGCGCCGAGGCGGGCTCACGCCTTTCCAAATCGAATACAAAACCCGGCGCCTGGTGAACGACTATTTGCAGCCGCCCAAGATCACCAGCAAATACCAAATTGGCCTGCGCCGTTTTGCGGAAATTCGTGAAGACATGAACGCCATGGCTGCGGCCAATGCCCACGAGTTGATGCGCGCCATGGAAGCCCATTCCATCCTCGACTGCGCTGAGATGGCTGCGCATGCGTCGATGTTCCGTACCGAAAGCCGCTGGGGCCTGTACCACCACTATGTAGACCACCCACAGCGTGACGATGCGAATTGGTTCTGCCACTCCTTGCTCAGTCGTGGTGCGAATGGCCAGATGGTGCTGCGCAAAAAAGCGGTGGAGCCCTACATCGTGCCGATTGATGATGAAGAACGCACCGCTTACCAGCGCTTGCGTGTGGCAACCCACGCTGAAGCGGCTTGACAAACCTCTCTTTCGGAGCACCCCATGACCCTTGCAGCCACCCTCACCCAAGTCCCCGTCCGTGTGGACGAGTCCAAATGCATTGCCGAGAAGGGCTGCACCGTTTGTGTGGACGTGTGCCCGCTCGATGTGCTGGCCATTGACATGGTGAAGAAAAAAGCCTTCATGAAGTTTGACGAGTGCTGGTACTGCCTGCCTTGTGAACAAGACTGCCCGACCGGTGCGGTCACCGTGGACATTCCTTACCTTTTGCGTTGAGGGTCATGCCATGACTGCCATCATGTCAATGACCGAACGTTTACACAGCACGGACGCCACGGTGCGCCGTTTGGCTGTGATGGATTTGCCCTACAGCGACGAGGACAACATCGTGCCCTTGTTGCTGCCCTTGTTGGCGGATGTGGATGCGCAGGTGCGTGTGGAGGCCATTCGCGCCTTGGAAGGGTTTGAAGAACCGGAAGTGGTGCAGGCCCTGGCCCCGATGCTGCTGGATACCGAGCCTCAAGTGCGTCAAGCTGCTGGTGAAGTGCTCTCTGAATTGAAAGATGAAGGATCCGCACCGCCGCTGTTGCCCTTGTTGTTGAACGGCCCGGCCGAAGTACGGGCACTGGCCTTTCACGCGGTAAGAGCATTGCGTTCACCGCAGGCATTTGCGCCCGCTATGCAGTCGCTGCGCGATCCCGAGCCCCAAGTGCGCCGCGAGGCCGTGGGGGTGCTCGGTTACCTCAAAGACCCTGCCGCCATTGGCGACTTGGCCGAAGTGGCTGCCAACGATCCCGACATGGAAGTGCGGCGCATTGCTGTTGGGGCATTGGGTTATGCCAGCAGCATCAGTGTGCTGCCGGCGTTGACCCGCGCCTTGAGCGACAGTGGTTGGATGGTGCGCGAAGAAGCGGCTCAAACGCTGGGCAAGTTGCGGCTGTCCTTGGCGATTCCTGATCTGGTCTTGGCGATGCAAGACGACTACTGGCAAGTGCGCGTCAAGGCCGCACGCAGCTTGGGTTTGCTCAAAGCCGAAGCGGGTTTGCCGTCTCTGGTGGCATCACTCACCCACAGCATCAGCAATCTGCGCAAAGAAGCGGCGATTGCCTTGGGTGAGATTGGCGATACCCGTGCCATTGCACCGCTGGAAGCGGCGTTGGCCGACCCTGACCCCGATGTACGCAAACTCTCGCGGTTGGCGCTCACCGCCATCAGCCTGGCACAAAAGACAAGAGCCGATGGAGGTGCGGTATGACCTTTGTCGTGACCGAAGCCTGTATCCGCTGCAAATACACCGACTGTGTGAGCGTCTGCCCGGTGGATTGTTTTCATGAAGGGCCGAACTTTTTGGTGATCAACCCACAAGGGTGCATCGACTGCGCGGTTTGTGTGCCCGAGTGCCCCGTTGGCGCCATCGTGCCCGACACCGAGGTGCCTGCGGAACAACAAGAGTTCGTTGCACTGAACGCGCATTTGTCCACACAGTGGCCGGTGATCTCTGAGGCCCGAGAACCTCTGGCAGACGCCGAAGTGTGGGCCAACGTGCCCAACAAGCGCGAGTTTCTGGAGCCAGAGCCCGCCATGACCTGACAACCCTAGACACACCATGCAAAAAGCACCCAAGACCCCAACGTGGACCACGTTGACCCGATCACCCCAGGTGGCATCGGTCTTGCTGGTTGAGGAGACGAGCGTTCAACAGCCCTTGTTCACGGAGAACTGACCATGAAGCACCTCGTATCCCACGCGCTCTTTGTTTGCCTTGTCACTTGGGCCAGCGCCGTTTGTGCGGCCGAAGAAGTGGTCATCGGCATTGGCACCCAAAACACCACCACCAACACGGTCACCGGTGGTGTGGTGTTGAAAGAGCTCAAACTGCTTGAGAAATACTTGCCCAAAACCGGCAAGTACAAAGACGTTAAGTTCAAGCTCGATTGGCAAAACTTCACCTCGGGCCCGCCCATCACCAACGGCATGATGGCCAAGAAGCTGCACATCGGCATGATGGGCGACTACCCCCTCTTGGTCAACGGTGCCACTGGCCAGTCGCAGCCGGGCAATGAAACCCAGCTCGTGGCCATCATTGCCTACAACGCCTTCGGCTCAGGCAACGGCTTGGTGGTGCATAAAGACTCGCCTTACTACGAGCTGGCGGATTTAAAAGGCAAATCGGTGTCGGTACCGTTTGGTTCGGCGGCCCACGGCATGTTGTTGCAAGCCATGCAGTCACGCGGCTGGCCGGAGAACTTCTGGAACCTTTCTAGCCAAAGTCCGGAAGTGGGCACCACCAATTTGCAAGAGAAAAAAATCGACGGCCACGCCAATTTCGTGCCCTTCGCGGACTTGCTGCCCTACCGGGGTTTTGCACGCAAAATTTTTGACGGTGCTGAAACCAAGGTGCCGACCTTCCACGGCGTGGTGGTGCGCAAGGACTTTGCCACTCAATACCCCGAGGTGGTGGTCGCTTATGTGCGTGCATTGATGGAAGCCAACGCCTGGGTGCGCAGCAACCCCACGGCAGCCGCTGCCAAGGTGGAAGAGTGGACCAAGATCGAAAAAGAAGTGGCCTACCTTTACCTCGGCCCGGGCGGCATCCATACCTTGGATCCAACGATCAAACCACGCTGGCTGGACACCATCAAGATCGGGCACGAGGTGCTCACCCGTTTGAACCGTGTCAAACCTTTGGATATCAACGCCTGGGTGAACGAGAGTTTTGTGAAACAGGCTTTTGCCGAACAAAAGCTCGACTACGAAGCGCAAAAACAAACGCTGGCTAACTACGACATCACCGGCACCGACACGCTGTGCAAGATTCCTGTGACCCGCCCCAAAGAGGCCGGTGAGGTGTGGATTGAAGGCAAGGCCATAGCGCCGCATGCGTCCGCCCTGTGCACCTTGGCAGCGGTGCAGCGTGCGCAAACTTCAGGCCAGAAGGTCAGGGTGGCGTATGTTTTTGACAAGGCGCTGGGCATCAAGGTGTTCGCTGACAAAGCGTTTTATGCGGTCAACAGCAGCGACTCCAAGAAACCCGTGATCGTGCCTTTCTTGTTGAAGAAAGATGCCGAGGCCCATGCCAGCGGCATGGGTGGACGCCTGGTGTCTTATGCCGACGCCTTGGCGCTGGCAGCGGTGCCATTCTGAGTCCCACCCTTGCAGCCCTGACCACATAACGCAGGAGTCAGCACATGTCCACCGCACCCTTGAGGGCTGTGCCCGCCACCACCGATGCTGAAGTTTCAGGTACTTCCGCCGTGGTGCGGTTGGCTGAACACGCCAAGACCACGACGGCGACTGCCGGGGCGGTCGTATCCAAGCCACCTCGCCTCCTCGGCTTGATGCAAAACTTGCGCGACCATGCGGTACCTGCTTTATTGGGCGCGTGTTCGCTGTTGGGTTTGGTGTTGTTTTGGCATTTGGCCACCACCTACCGCTGGGATTTCTACATTCGGTTTACCAACCTGCCCACGCCCCTGGAGGTGCTGCACAAATTGGGAGAGGCCATGAACTCCAACAAGTTCATGGTGAATGTCGGCATCAGTCTGCGTCGTATTTGTATTGGTTTTGCGCTGGCCACCGCCCTCGGTGTGACTTTGGGTTTGTTGATTGGTCGCTACCGGTTGACGCGGCAGTTGCTGTTTCCTGTGATTGAAGCCATGCGCCCCATTCCCGCCATTGCCTGGGTGCCTATTTCCATCATGCTCTGGCCGGACAACGAGGTGAGCATTGTGTTCATCACCTTCATTGGCGCCTTCTTTCCCATCTTGCTCAACACCGTCAGCGGTGTGCAGGCGGTGGACGCGGTGTTGCTGCGCGCTGGTCAGTGCTTGGGTGCCCGCGAGCCGCAGTTGATGCGCTATGTGGTGTTGCCTGGCGCTGCACCTCAAGTGTTCACCGGTTTGGCCGTGGGCATGGGCGTGGCCTGGGTGTCGTTGATTGCAGCCGAAATGATCTCGGGCCAGTTTGGAATTGGCTATTTCACGTGGGAGGCTTATTCGCTCATTTCTTATGCCGACATCGTGCTGGGTATGATCACCATAGGCATCTTGGGTTTGGGTTGTAGTTGGGTGATTCGTTGGACTTCCAAGTTGTTGATGCCGTGGCTGGAGTTCACCAAATTGGGAAGCAGAACATGAATGCACCGCAGGCCAAAGGCCACATTGAGGTGCGCGAGCTGTCGATGTCATTTGGTGCGGCACACCAGCGCATCGATGCGGTTTGTGATGTGTCACTGCAGGTGGCTCCCGGGGAGTTCGTGTCCTTGATTGGCCCCTCGGGCTGTGGAAAATCGACCTTGCTCAATGTGGTGGCAGGGTTTGCCAAGCCCACCCAAGGCGTGGTGGTGCTGGATGGTCAAACAATAGACGGCCCCAGCCCCGACCGTGGCGTTGTGTTTCAGCAGTACTCGCTTTTCCCGTGGATGTCTGTGCGAAAAAACGTCGAGTTCGGCTTAAAAATGCAAGGGGTGGCCGCCAACAAACGCGAAACCACGGCGCGCACCCTGCTCGGTATGGCCGGTTTACTGGCTTTTGAAAACCACTACCCCGACCAACTCTCTGGGGGCATGAAACAGCGTGTGGGCATCGTGCGTGCTTTGGCTACCAGTCCCCAAGTGATGTTGATGGACGAGCCCTTTGGTGCACTGGACGCCCAAACCCGGGTGGTCATGCAACAAATACTCACCAACATTTGGCAGCGGTTTCGGCTCTCGGTTCTTTTCATCACCCACGACATTGAAGAAGCCATTTTTTTGTCCGACCGGGTGTATGTGATGACGGCCCGTCCCGGTCGCATCAAAGCAGAAGTAGAGATTCCCCTGCCGCGACCGCGCACGGCAGAGATGATGTCTTCGGTCGCGTTCACCCAAATCCTGCACAAGCTACGCAACCTGATCCGCGAAGAAAGCCTTGCCGCCATGGGCCATGAGTTAGAGCAGGGCGGACTGGAAGGTTTCTCTACCGAGGTGGGACCCAATGGCATGAAAGAGATGGTGTGATGACTGTCGTAGCGCCTCCCGTGTGGCCCAGTGCCATCACCGACCATCAACGTACAGGCCGCTTAGAAATTGAGTGGCCCGACGGTCGGCGTAGCCAGTTGCCTCATGGCCTGTTGCGTGCGCGTTGCCGCTGTGCCGCCTGCGAACAGGCACTGCGAACCCAGGGTTCCTGTCCCGAACCGGCACCGCAGGTGCGCCTGGCCCAGATACACATGGTCGGCGACAAAGGCCTCAACCTGGTCTTCAGCGATGGCCACGGCCGTGGCATTTATCCCTGGTCTTATCTGCGTGAGTTGGGCGATTTGTCAAAATAGCGGATTCCGCATCATTTTTCGAGTTTTTTATGGCCACCCACGCAACCGAGCGCGTTCTTAACGTTCACCACTGGAACGACACGCTGTTTTCTTTTCGCACCACCCGCAACTCGTCGCTGCGTTTTCGCAATGGCCACTTCATCATGATCGGTTTGCCCGTGAACGGCAAACCCCTGCTGCGTGCCTACAGTGTGGCCAGCCCTAACCACGAGGAATACCTGGAGTTCTTCAGCATCAAGGTGCCCAATGGGCCACTCACCTCGCGCTTGCAGCATTTGAAGGTAGGCGACGAAGTGATTGTTGGCAGCAAACCCGTGGGCAGTTTGGTGATTGACGACTTGCGTCCCGGCAAACGTTTGTTTTTGCTCGCCACGGGCACCGGCCTGGCCCCTTTCATGAGCATCATTCAAGACCCGGAAACCTACGAGCGTTTTGAGCAAGTGATTCTGATTCACGGCGTGCGCCAGGTGAATGAATTGGCCTATGCCGATTTCATCGAACGGGAGTTGCCTGCGCATGAATTTTTGGGTGATTTGGTTGCAGGGAAGTTGCTTTATTACCCCACGGTCACCCGTGAGCCATTCCGCAACACAGGCCGCCTGACCGAGTTGCTGGACACGGGCAAACTCTGCAAAGACCTGGGTATCGCCCCCCTCAACCCTGAAACCGACCGCGCCATGATTTGCGGCAACGCGGCCATGCTGGAAGACTCCTGCAAGGTGCTGGATCGCCACGGTTTCAAAATCAGCCCGCGCCAGGGCGAACTCGGTGACTACGTCATTGAGCGCGCCTTTGTTGAAAAGTAAGGTGTGACCCCGCCCGGCCATCCATCGTCGCCAACCGCGCACGAGAAAACGCCGGGCCGCTTCCACCTTGGTGGCGCCTTCTGGGCGTGTTTAAGCCGTTGTTGGGCATCGTGTAGTGCATGTTGGCATGGCACCTTGTTGTGTGCCGTGGTGGCTTTGGCGGCCAGCTTGGTGGCACGCCTGCACGATGGGCCACAGTTGCTCTACGCCCTGCTTTTTGGCGTGTCCTTTCATTTTTTGCATGACGATCCCAAGATCAAGCCGGGCCTGGCTTTTTGCGCCAGCACGGTATTGCGCTGGGGCGTGGCCTTGCTGGGAGCGCGCATCACCGCCAGCCAAGTCGTTGCGCTGGGCTGGCCAACCGCATTGACAGTGGTGCTTTGTGTGGCAAGCACCGTCGCACTGGGTGTGATGCTGGCGCGGTGTTTGGGTATGAGCCGCACCCAGGGTTTGTTATCGGGCGGTGCCACCGCAATTTGTGGGGCCTCGGCCGCTTTGGCGATCTCAGCGGTGTTGCCCCGGAGCCGTGAACAAGAGCGTTTCACACTCATGGTGGTGGTGACGGTGACTTGTTTCTCTACCTTGGCCATGTTGCTTTACCCCCTGATCGCCCGTGGTCTGGGTTTGTCGCCTGCGCATGCGGGGCTGTTCTTGGGTGCTTCCATCCATGATGTGGCCCAGGTGGTGGGTGCGGGGTATTTGCTGGGCACGGTCACCGGTGACAACGCCACCGTGGTGAAACTCTTTCGTGTGGCTTTGCTGGTGGTGGTGGTGGCGGCGATGTCCTTGGCTTATGCCAGGCACCATGCTGTACCCGAAGAGGGCCCACATTCGTTGCCACGACCCGCTCTCGTGCCCTGGTTTTTGTGGGTGTTCGTATTGCTCGTCGTATTGAACTCCGTGTGGGGAATTCCTTCAGCCGTGCAACCCGTCATTCAGGACGTGGCCCGGGGTTGTTTGCTGGTGGCCATCACCGGCTTGGGGGTGAAGACTTCATTCCAGTCCTTGTTCCAAACCGGCTGGCGCCCGTTGGTTTTGATGTTGGCGGAAACACTGTGGTTGGCTGCTGCGGTTCTCTTGGCCATCTTCTGCATGCGCTGGGCCGCTGGTTGACACTTTCAGTGTTGGGCAGCATTGCACGCATCACCGCATGGCATCATTCGAATCCTGTTTGTTGACGATTCGACCTGCGGAGATTTCTGGATGAATTTCGTTGTTCCAACGTCTGCGACGCCTGCTGTGCCCATTCAAGGCACCGCACCTGGCGCGTTTTTTCCCGTGCACCGCATCTACTGCGTAGGCCGCAACTATGTAGACCATGCGATTGAAATGGGCCACAGCGGCAAAGAAGCACCGTTCTTTTTCATGAAGCCTGCTGACGCCGTGGTGGCTGCGGGGCCGGGTGAGGTGGCGCAGGTGAGTTATCCCAGCTTGACGCACAACCTGCATCACGAGGTGGAGCTGGTGGTGGCCATTGGTGTGGGCGGGCGCGACATTACACCCGAACAGGCCTTGCAGCATGTCTGGGGTTATGCCGTGGGCCTGGACATGACACGCCGTGACTTGCAAAACGATATGAAAAAACAGGGTCGCCCTTGGTGCATAGGTAAAGGGTTTGAGCAGTCTGCGCCCATTGGGGCCATCACGCCTGCTGCGCAGTGGGCTTTGAGTGATGAACGCGAAATTTCTTTGCAAGTGAACGGTGCGCCGCGCCAAAAAAGCCAGTTAGGCAAATTGATCTGGAGCGTGCCGGACATCATTGCCCAGTTGTCTGCCGCATGGACACTCGCGCCGGGTGACCTCATTTACACCGGTACACCGGAAGGTGTCGCGGCGGTGGTGGCGGGTGACACCTTGAGTGCGCGCATTGATGGCTTGGCCGCTTTGGATGTGAAGATCATCGCTTGAGCGCGTCTCCCGCCATGAGGCTCTACAACTATTTCCGCTCTTCCGCGTCTTACCGGGTGCGCATTGCGTTGGCACTGAAGGGTCTGGACTACGACTACATGCCCGTTCACCTTGCAAAGAACGAACAGTTGGACACGGCTTATGGCACCTTGTCATCGACAGGGTTGGTGCCCTTGCTGGAACATGGTCCGCACCACATTCACCAGTCGCTCGCCATCATTGAATACCTGGAAGAAACACACCCACAGCCACCGCTTTTGCCTCATGACCCCGCAGCGCGAGCGCGTGTTCGTGCTTTGGCGCTGGATGTGGCTTGTGAGATTCACCCCCTGAACAATTTGCGGGTGCTGCGCTATTTGGTGGGCGACCTGAAACTCAGCGAAGACGACAAAAATCGCTGGTACAAACATTGGGTGGAGCAGGGCCTGGTTGCTGTGGAGCGCCAGTTGGAAAGTCCTTTGAGAGGTCGCTACTGTCATGGCGATGCACCCACCTTGGCCGATGTGGTGCTGGTGCCGCAAATTTTTAACGCCCAGCGTTTTGATTGCCAACTCAGCCATGTACCCAGGGTGATGCAGGTGTTTGAGGCCTGCATGCAGTTAGAGGCTTTTGCCAGCACCCAGCCTGCCAGTTGTCCTGATGCGCCGCCTTGAGTGAACGCCTGCCGATGACAAGCCACGAGGTGAGTAACGACGCTTGGCTGTGGCCACAGTGGTCCGCTGGTGCGCCACTGGCCCGTGTGGGCAGCGTCATGAGTTGCCGCCAAGGCGGTGTGAGTGCCCCGCCTTTTGACAGCTTGAACATGGGTGTGGCTGTCGGGGATGATCCCAACCACGTGGCCGCCAACCGCGAGCGTTTTCGTCAGGTCGCTGCTGCACAACCGGTTTTCTTCAAACAAGTGCATGGCAACGCGGTGGTGCGGTTGACGGCGACGCACGCGCAAGCCGATGCTCCCGTTTTGGAGGCTGATGCCTGCGTTACCACCGAAGCGGGCCTGGCTTGCACCATTCAAGTAGCCGATTGTTTGCCCGTGCTGTTTGCTGCACCCCATGGCGTGGCCGTGGGTGCCGCCCATGCGGGCTGGCGGGGTTTGGCGGGTGGCGTGCTGGAGGCCACGGCACATGCGGTGAGCGAGTTGGCGGGCTGCAACCCTGCTGCGCTGTTTGTGTGGTTGGGCCCCTGCATTGGACCGCGTCGCTTTGAAGTGGGGGCCGATGTGCTGGAAGGCTTTGGTGTGGCTGCGGTGGCGGGGGCATCCACACCACGTTTTGTGGCGCAAGCCGAAAACGCCGCCAGCGCACCCAAATGGCTGGCTGACTTGCCCGGCCTGGCCCGCGACCGTTTGCAGGCTACGGGCATTAAACACATCAGCGGCGGCCACTGGTGTACGGTGGAAGACGCCTCACGGTTTTTCTCGTTCCGGCGGGATCGCATCACCGGGCGCATGGCCGCTGCCATTTGGATCCTTTGACGACAACGCCGCAGCCTCGGCCGCTTGCCGTGCTTTGCGCCGTCCTGGCGTGCCCATCAAATAAAGCACGATGCTCAAGGGCAGCACGCCATAAAGCAAAAACGTGAATACCGCGCCCAGCACCGTGCCTTGGCTGCTGGTGGCTTCGGCCACCGCCATCATCAGCACCACGTAAACCCATCCAATGGCAACAATGTACATACCGTATAATGAAACTTAATCTTGTAATTTGAAAAGTATATTTGAGAATAGTAGAATCCTGCGTCATGCAGGGGTCAGCATGTTTCGGTAAAACCTCAATCGCCAGAGAGTACCGAACGTTTGACAACAACAACCAGTACCAGAGACAAGTGAGATCGCCGTGAGCAAGTTGCCCCATTCTCGTCGCCCCGCTCCAGTTGCCGCACAGATGCCCGATCCCGCCGAGGCTTTTGGTGCCACGGTGGGGCAAATGGTGGCAGGCATGTCGGGTTTGTCGCTGCCATTCAAGGCCTTGGCCGATTTGCAATCCAACTACTTGCAGCAGGCCACGGCCTTGTGGAATCAGTCGATTGAGCGGCTGCAACTCAAGGGCGATGAGGCCACCCCCACACCCACCCTCAAAGATCGCCGTTTTGCCGCGCCCGACTGGGCGAGCAACCCTGCTGCGGCCTACACCGCGCAAATGTATTTGCTCAATGCGCGCACCTTGACCCAGTTGGCCGAGCAACTTGAAGGCGACCAAAAAACCAAAGAACGGGTTCGTTTTGCTGTGCAGCAGTGGGTAGACGCCGCCGCGCCCAGCAATTACCTCGCATTGAACCCCGAAGCCCAGCGCAAAGCCCTGGAAACCAAGGGTGAAAGCATCGCCCAAGGTTTGCAGTTGTTGTTGCAAGACGTGCAAAAAGGCCATGTGTCGCAGACCGACGAGTCGGTCTTCGAGGTCGGCAAAAACGTCGCCACCACCGAAGGTGCGGTGGTGTATGAGAACGAGCTGTTCCAGTTGATTGAGTACAAGAGCCCTGCTGCCAAGGTGTACGAGCGCCCCATGCTGTTTGTGCCGCCTTGCATCAACAAGTTCTACATTCTGGACTTGCAGCCCGACAATTCCCTCATCCGATATACCGCTGAACAAGGCCACCGTGTGTTCGTCATCAGTTGGCGCAACCCCGATGAAAGCCTGGCCCAAACAAGTTGGGACGACTATATTCAAAACGCCGTCATCCGTGCCATTGAAGTGGTGCAAGACATCACCGGCCAGGTGGACGAAGACAACAGCCTCAATACCTTGGGCTTTTGCGTGGGCGGCACCTTGCTCGCCACCGCTTTGGCCGTGCTCGCCGCGCGCGGAAAAAAGCCTGCGGCCAGCATGACCTTGTTGACCACCTTCTTGGACTTCAGCCACACCGGGGTGATGGACATCTTCATCGACGAAGCCATGGTGCAAATGCGTGAAATGACTTTGGGTGCCCAAAGCCCCAAAGGCGGTGCCTTGCTCAAAGGCCAGGAGCTGGCGTCTACCTTTAGCGCCTTGCGGCCCAACGATTTAGTGTGGAACTACGTGGTGGGCAACTACCTCAAGGGTGAAACCCCGCCGCCGTTTGATTTGCTCTACTGGAACAGCGACAGCACCAACTTGCCCGGCCCCATGTTCTGCTGGTATTTGCGCAACACCTATTTGGAAAATAAACTCGCCCAGCCCGGTGCACTGACCGTGTGTGGTGAGCCGCTCACGCTGCAAGCGATCGACACGCCCGCGTACCTCTACGCCTCGCGCGAAGACCACATCGTGCCTTGGGACGCGGCCTACCGCAGCACCCAAGTGCTCAAGGGCAAGAAACGTTTTGTGGTGGGTGCATCGGGCCATATTGCCGGTGTCATCAACCCGCCCTCCAAAAACAAACGTTGTTACTGGACAGGCTCCAGCACCACCTACCCTGCCAACGCCAATACCTGGCTGGACAAAGCGCAAGAGCAACCTGGCAGTTGGTGGACGGACTGGCAAGCCTGGCTCAAGCCTTATGCTGGCAAACAAGTTGCCGCACCCAAAACCTATGGCTCCAAGAAGTACAAGGCCATTGAAGCGGCACCCGGCCGCTATGTGAAGGCACGCGCCTGAGCGCCATTATTTTTCTGAACGCATTCAACCCAAGGAGACTTCCCAATGACTACAGACATCGTGATCGTTGCCGCTGCCCGCACTGCCGTTGGCAAGTTTGGCGGCACATTGGCCAAAACCCCAGCCGCTGAACTCGGCGCAGCGGTGATTGCCGACCTGCTCAAGCGCAGTAACTTGAGTGGCGAGCAAATTGGCGAAGTCATCCTGGGCCAGGTGCTCACCGCAGGCGTGGGCCAAAACCCAGCGCGCCAAGCCGTGATCAAAGCCGGCTTGCCCCAAGGCGTGCCCGCCATGACCATCAACAAGGTCTGCGGTTCGGGTTTGAAGGCCGTGATGTTGGCCGCCCAAGCCATTCGTGATGGCGACTCCGAGATTGTGATTGCGGGCGGCCAAGAAAGCATGAGCCTCTCGCCCCACGTGCTGACGGGTTCGCGCGACGGCCAGCGCATGGGCGATTGGAAAATGGTGGACAGCATGATCACCGACGGCCTGTGGGATGTGTACAACCAGTACCACATGGGCATCACCGCCGAGAACGTGGCCAAAAAATACGCCATCAGCCGCGAAGACCAAGACACGCTGGCCCTGGCCTCGCAGCAGAAAGCCGCCGCTGCGCAAGACGCAGGCAAGTTCAAAGACGAAATCGTGCCCTTCAGCATTGCCCAGAAAAAAGGCGACCCCATTGTTTTCGCGGCCGATGAGTTCATCAACCGTAAAACCAATGCCGAGGTGCTTGCTGGTTTGCGTCCCGCGTTTGACAAGGCGGGCAGCGTCACCGCCGGTAATGCCTCCGGTTTGAACGACGGTGCCGCCGGTGTGGTGGTCATGAGCGCCAAAAAAGCCGAGGCCCTGGGCCTCAAACCTTTGGCACGCATTGCCAGTTATGCCAGCGCCGGTTTGGACCCCGCTTTGATGGGCATGGGCCCCGTACCCGCCGCGCGCAAAGCCTTGGAGCGTGCCGGTTGGAAACCTGCAGATTTGGACTTGCTCGAAATCAACGAAGCCTTTGCCGCCCAAGCCTGCGCCGTGCACAAAGAAATGGGCTGGGACACCAGCAAGGTCAACGTCAACGGCGGTGCCATTGCCATTGGCCACCCCATTGGTGCATCGGGTTGCCGCATTTTGGTGACGCTGTTGCATGAAATGCAGCGCCAAGGTGCCAAGAAAGGCATTGCCTCGCTGTGCATCGGTGGTGGCATGGGTGTTGCACTGACAGTGGAACGCTGAAGCTATTTGGCGAATCAATAGGGTGACTCAGGGCGAACCCGGTTGACGGGACAAGCCAGCCCTGAGAGCCTTCATCTATCAACAAGAGGAGAACAACATGAGTCAAAAAATTGCATATGTGACCGGTGGCATGGGTGGCATCGGAACGTCCATGTGCCAACGCTTGCACCGCGACGGCTACAAAGTGATTGCCGGTTGCGGCCCCAGCCGTGACTTCACCAAGTGGCTGGACGAACAAAAAGCCCAGGGCTTCACCTTCTATGCATCGGTGGGCAATGTGGGCGACTGGGACTCCACCGTAGAGGCTTTCCAAAAAGTCAAAGCCGAACACGGCACCATCGACATTTTGGTGAACAACGCCGGCATCACCCGCGACGGCATGTTTCGCAAAATGACCCGTGCCGATTGGGACGCGGTGATCGAAACCAACCTCACCAGCCTGTTCAATGTCACCAAACAAGTGATCGACGACATGCTGGAGAAGGGCTGGGGTCGCATCATCAACATCTCCTCAGTGAACGGTGAAAAAGGCCAGTTCGGTCAAACCAATTACTCGGCCGCCAAGGCGGGCATGCACGGCTTCACCATGGCCTTAGCCCAGGAAGTGGCCAACAAAGGCGTCACGGTGAACACCGTGAGCCCGGGTTACATCGCCACCGACATGGTCAAGGCCATACGCCAAGACGTGCTGGACAAAATCATTGCCGGTATTCCCGTCAAGCGTTTGGGTACGCCGCAAGACATTGCGTCCATCGTGTCTTGGGTTGCCTCGGAAGAGTCGGGTTTTGCCACGGGGGCTGACTTCTCAGTCAACGGTGGCTTGCACATGGGCTGATTTTCAGCGCCGGTGAAAAAATGGGGCGTCGAGTAGACGCCCCGTTTTACCGGAAAACGTCTTATTTGATACTTAAAGTGCGCCCACGCGCTTCCTGGCGTTTTGGCAACACCAGTTCCAAAATGCCGTTCTCAAACTTGGCCTGAGATTCTTTTTCATCCACTTCAAATCCCAAGGTCAATCCGCGCGCCACGCTGCCTTGAGACAGTTCTCGTACCAACACACGGTCACCCTCTTTCTTTTCTGACTCGTGTTTGACCTCGGCCGAGATGGACAGCTTGTTGCCGTCAATGCTGACGCGGATGTCTTCTTTTTTCGCACCCGGAATTTGGGCTTTCACCGTGTACTCTTTGTCGTTCTCGGTCACGTTCAAGCTGATCTCCTGCGGCAAATCAGCAGGGAAGGGCATGGGCTTGAGCATGCGGCGAAACAGGCCTGGAAACATGTCATCCATCAGTTCAAAACGGGTCAATGCGCTCATGGTGGTTCTCCTGGGTTTGTTGCAACGCCCATCAACTGGCGTCGCGAAGATTTTCGGACTCGGACAGCGTGCAGCGCTTTGATGAAGATCAATGGATGTTCATGCTCGCAAAGTAGTCAGCGCGAGGGAGTGCAGGCGTGAGGCTTTTGTTGGCCCCCATGGAAGGTTTGCTCGACGCCACCTTGCGTGATGTGCTGACCCGTGTGGGCGGCATTGACCGCTGCGTGTCCGAGTTCATTCGCGTCACGGGCACGCTCTTGCCCAGGCGCGCCTTCATCCGCGTGATGCCCGAGTTGCTCAACCATGGCAATACGCCGGCGGGCGTGCCGGTGCGTGGTCAGTTGCTGGGCTCAGACCCCCCGAGTTCGACACCAATCGTCCATTCCGGGCGGTTTCCCTGCTTTGGTCTCAATGAAATCAACCAGTTAGAGGCGTTGAGTTGTTTTTGCTGTAGTGGCACGCGGGTAAATTGATTGTGTTGGCACTCATTTGGTTAT
>JBJTHI010000261.1:0-3660 GCA_046094425.1 Burkholderiales bacterium
CAGGGTGCAAACTCAACCTCATATTCGTCAGATGGCAACTTGGCTCACGGATTCAGGTTCTTAATTGAAAGTGATGCGGCCAAACAAGCCACTGGGTACAGCCGCGTGCAACCAGGCTTCAAAGTCCCAGTCATAGCCAGCAACCTCTAGGGCGCAGGCCAGCGACTGGCCGTCCAGCAGGGCTTTCAAGAAGCGCGCAGTCGGCAGATCAACCGCTCGCACCCGAGCCCGCCATTCTTGACGCCATACCAGCGCGTGTTCGCCCAGCTCCAGCGCAAAAGCAGCGCGCACAGCGGCAAACGGGTCGTTAGCATCTGCCGGTTCATGGTGAGCTTGCCAAATAGACACGATGGGGTGGGTGCTGGAAATCACTGCCGCGCCCGGTGCCAATGACAAACGCAATGCTTGCGCATCATGCTCGGCCAACAGGGCCAGCGTGGTCACGTCGGGCGGTGCATCTTCCGCGGCTTCGCAGCGGTTCAAAGCCCACTCCAAATGCGCCACATCAGCCAAATACGGCTCGCTCGACAACTGAGGGTTGCGGCTGATAAACGCTGGCAAACCTTCCCCCAACCAAGCCATGTCACCGCGCTGCGGTGGACTGTGGTGCCAATAATCTCGCGCCATGGCGGCAAAGGATTCTTCACCCAAGAGTTGCTGCACGGTGGGAAAACACGCGGCCAAAGCACGTTCGGCATTGGCATGTGCGCTGGCCACATAGGCTTGCCAAGCACGTTGGTTCGGGCGCCGCCCGCCATCTGGCCGCTGCTGGGCGAGCCAGCCTTGCAGGCTGCTGGCCGAGTTGTCCTTCCACAAACTGCGCAACAGCATTTGCTGACGCAGGTGTTCGCGTTGAAATGAGGCGGATGTCATCACGCCGCTTTCATGTGAAAGTCATGCGGAGATCTGGATGCACCAGACGCAGCAATGACTTGCTCTGCCAAAGCAGCCTCCTCCAGCAGCGTCGCCAAGGGGGGAATGTCGGTGTCCCACTCCACCAAGGTGGGCACCGGGCCGAGCACCTCTATGGCGTGGCTGTAGGCTTGCCACACGGGTGGGTGGACGCGGCTGCCGTGGTCGTCAATCACCAAGTCACCGCTGTCGGCGTACCCAGCCAGGTGTATCTCACCCACGATGCCGGGCCGCAATGCGTTCACCCACCGCTGCGCGGCTTGCACGGGTTCTTGGCCCCCATTCAATGCGTTGACCACCAGGTTGTTCACGTCCAGCAGCAGGCCGCACCCAGTGCGCCGGGTGAGTTCGTTGAAAAATTCAGGTTCCGCGATGGCGTCATCGGCCCAGGCCAAATAGGCCGACAAGTTTTCTACCAAGATGGGTCGCTTCAAGCGGTCTTGCACTTGAGACACATTGGCCACCATGATGGAGAGTGCATCGTTGGTGAAGGCCACGGGCAACAAGTCATTGCCGTGAACGATGGGGCCGCCTTGACGCAGTGGAGCGCGTGCGAAACAAGCGTGGTCAGAGACACGCACAGGTTCTACGGCAGCCACCAAGTCAGCCAAACGATCCAAATGCCATGCATCCAAACCGCAAGCCGAGCCCAAGGACAAACCCACCCCGTGCAAACTCAGCGGGTAACTTGCTCGGGCTTGGCGCAGCACAGCCAGTGCTGCGCCGCCAGGTGCAAAAAAATTCTCTGAGTGCACCTCCAAAAACGCCAGTGGTGGCGGTTGCCGCAACAGCTCGGCATAGTGCGGTTGTCGCCAACCTATACCGATACAAGAAGAGCTTGGAGGTGCCATCGTCATGATGCCGTGAATGAAAGGGTCAAGAACCCGATCACTTGCCCATCATGGATTTTTTCTTGGTTTCTTCAGCCGTCATGCCCTTCATGGTGGCGCAGGTGCCTTTGGCCACGTACTTCCACTCGCCCGGATCGTTATCCACTTTGCTTTGGCCCGCGCAAGAGTGGGAACCAGACAAGTTGGCGCAGTCGTTTTGACCGGCCTTGGCAATGCCATAACACTTTTCTTTGACCGCTTTGTCTTGCGCGACCACATTGCTGGCCAAACCGAGGGCCATCAAAGAAGCCAATGCGGATGCGGTGATAAGACGTTGGTTCATGGGGAGATCTCCTGGAGTTAAATTCAACATGGATGCCGCGACGTTGCAGGAAGCTCTGCACAACCGGGACACACCTTAGTCAGACTAACCCCAAAGATCTTACAGACAGCCCGAGCCAACAAAAAAACACCCTGCCAGGCGCAAGCCAAGCAGGGCGAAGGGAGGAAACCAATGCAGCGCTGAGGTCTTATGAAAAGACCTCAAAGGAATTCACGTCTGAGGTGCAAACGAGCGGCCTAAAGCAAATACCGAATTCGGTGCAGTGATGCGAAAGCCTGCGGCGGTATTGGAAATCTTGGCAACCAAGCCACGTTTGGGAGGAACCGACTCCAGTCGAAAACCCTTGTCCAGTTGCTCTTGCACCAAAGAGTGGAGGCTGATGCCGTCCATGTACTCAATCATTTTGGCGTTCAAGTTACCCCACAACTCACCGGTGAGGCTCTCGCCCACTTGGCGCGCTGCGCCTTCGCCTCGCACGTTGTCTTCGCCGTCAGAATCCACGGCAACAATGATGTCAGCCACCGTGATTTCCTCGGCACGACGCGCCAGGGTGTAACCACCTCCCGGCCCACGGGTACTCTCCACCAAACCGTGGCGACGCAGGCGGCTGAACAACTGCTCCAGGTAGGACAGCGACATGTTCTGCCGCGTGCCTATACCAGCCAAACTCACGGGGCCGCCGCGCTCACGCAGTGCCACTTCCATCATCGCGGTGACCGCAAAACGGCCTTTGGTACTCATGCGCATGGTGTTCTCCTTGTTAAAAATGTGTTTCAGAGTTGAGGAAGGTGTTGACGCCGACCTGCGGTGGATTTGCTGATGCGCCTGTCCACGGCCTGTCCGGCCCGGGCCAGGCTGCGGTTGATGAGTGCGCTGATGTTTTGGTCGATGTCTTCCACGACCACTGGTTCGCCTTGATCGAGGTGAACTTGCACGCGACACTGCGTATCGACACCACCGCGCGGGCCATTGGTATCAGTGAGGTGAACCTCCACCTGGCTGATGCGCGAACTCAACCGCGAAAGGGCGAAACTCGCGCGTCGCTGAATTTGCTCACGATGTTCGGCTTTCAGTACCAGGTGATGGGCTTGAATGTCGATTCGCATGGTGGTTTGGCTGCTGAGTCGTCTTGAGTGCTTTTGCAATGCGTGGACTTTAGGCAAGGCCATTCTTCGGGTAAATTCGTATTTATGAAATTTTTACTGCGCTTTTCTCGCAGTGTTAATGAATGGTGAGGAAACCATGAACTTCAAGCACCTGCACTATTTCTGGGTGGTGGCTAAAGCTGGCGGCGTGATGCGGGCGGGCGAGCAGTTGCATACCACCCCGCAAACGCTCTCCGGCCAAATCAAACTGCTGGAAGAACGTTTGGGTCGCAAGCTGTTTCGCAAAAATGGCCGCAGGCTGGAGTTGACCGACGACGGCCGCGTGGCCCTGAGTTACGCCGACGAAATCTTCAACCTTGGCGCAGAGATGGAGTCAGCCCTCAAACGCACAACGGGCCGCGAGCAGGTACTGGACTTTCGTGTGGGCGTGGCCGATTCGGTGCCCAAGTCTGTGGCCTACCAGTTGCTA
>JBJTHI010000262.1:0-2794 GCA_046094425.1 Burkholderiales bacterium
CTGGGCCAAACCGTGATTGTTGAGAACAAAGCGGGGGCAGGTGGCGTTGTCGGCGCAATGGAGGTGGTGAAGTCGCCACCCGATGGCTACACCCTGAGTGTGGCCACCGTGTCCACCACAGCATCCAACCCGGCCATCAACCCGAAAATTCCTTATGACCCGCTGAAGGACTTTGTGCCCATCATCAACCTGGCGGCCACACCCAACGTGATCGCGGTGCATCCCTCTTTCCCTGCCAAGGATTACAAAGCGTTTTTGGAAGCCCTCCAAAAGAACCCGGGCAAGTTCAGCTATGGCAGCTCAGGCACAGGCGGCATAGGTCACATGCAAATGGAACTCTTCAAAAGCATGACCAAAACTTTCCTCACCCACATTCCTTACCGTGGCGCTGGCCCGGCTTTGAACGATGTGGTGGCCGGGCAAATTCCAATTATTTTTGACAACCTGCCGTCTGCGCTTCCATTCATCAAAGACGGTCGTTTGGTACCCATGGTGGTGGCTTCATCGCAGCGTGTTGCCGCCTTGCCCAATGTCCCCACCTTTGCTGAAGTGGGCTTGGAGCCTGTGAACCGCGTGGCGTTTTACGGTCTTTTGGCGCCCAAAGGCACCCCCAAGGAGATCATTGACAAAGTCCACGCGGCTGCGAAAGCAGCCTTGGCCGATGCAAACGTTAAAAAGCGCATTGAAGACACAGGTTCCATCATTATTGGCAACACACCTGCCGAGTTCGAAAAACAAATCAAGGACGAACTCTTTACCTACAAGCGGGTGGTCTTTTTGCAAAAGCTGACCTTGGAGTAAAGAGCGAATCCATACCGCGTTCAAGACGCACAATTCAGGGGAGCCAACAAGGCTCCCCTTTTTCTTGGTCGTATGAATGTGATGCAAGTCAGCGAGCAAACCATAAATGGGTTTGCCAGTCATCTGTGGTTGGAGGACGGTTTGTCGGCCAATACCTTGGCCGCCTACCGGCGCGACCTGACCTTGTTCAGCCGTTGGTTGGCTGAAAAGCAGCGAAAACACTTGAACCAAACGAACGAGACCGATTTAAAAGCCTATGCATTGGCCCGCCATGAGGGCAGCAAAGCCACCAGCAGCAACCGGCGACTGACCGTATTCAAGCGTTACTTCCGCTGGGCCTTGCGCGAAAAACTGGTGGAGGCCGACCCCACGCTCAAGCTGCTCATGGCTAAACCCTTGCAGCGTGTACCCAAAACCTTGAGCGAGGCGCAAGTGGAGGCCTTGTTAGCAGCCCCCGATATTGAAACGCCCCTGGGCTTGCGGGATCGAAGCATGCTGGAGCTGATGTACGCCAGTGGCCTGCGGGTGAGTGAGTTGGTCAACCTCAAAACCGTGCATTTGGGTTTGACCGAGGGGGCGTTGCACGTGACCGGCAAGGGCTCCAAAGAACGCTTGTTGCCCTTTGGTGAAGAGGCGCGTGCCTGGCTGGTTCGGTACATCAATGAGGCACGCGGACTGATACTGGCCGGGCAAAACTCGGACGCGCTTTTTGTCACTGCACGCGGCGGTGGCATGACGCGGCAGATGTTCTGGAAACTCATCAAGACCCATGCCTTGAAGGCGGACATTCACGCCCCCCTGTCCCCCCACACCTTACGCCACGCCTTTGCCACGCATTTGCTCAACCATGGGGCCGATTTGCGCGCCGTGCAAATGCTGCTGGGGCATGCCGACATTTCCACCACCACCATCTACACCCATGTGGCACGCGAGCGTTTGAAGCACCTGCATGCACAGCATCACCCGCGCGGTTGAGGCGAGGCATCAAGCCGGCAAAGCCTCACCCCGTTCCGCCCAAAAAACACTTTGTTGCACGTGATTTTTCAACGGCGCAGGCTGGCGCGTTTCGGTTTCCCACAATAGCGACCCGTCAACATCTGAACCACACTGCCTCCATGCATCGGCATACCGCCGTGAGGAGACTCAGATGTCGCAGCGAACCTGTTTGGGCTTCAACCGTTTCAACGCCTACCAACCACTCACTGCAACACGGCTCCAGGCTCTTCGGCGTGCGTGCGGTGCTTGGCTGGCTGCTATTCTGGTATTGGTTGCCTCGCCCAGTTGGGCACAACTGGTAATAGGGCAAAGCAGTGGCGTGACAGGCCCTGTGGCTGCAGGTGTGAAAGAAAACATTGACGGCGCACAGGTCTATTTCAAACACATCAACAGCCGTGGTGGTGTGAACGGACAACGCATTGAATTGGTAACCTTGGACGACAAGTTCGATGCCAAACAGACGGCCGAGAATGCCCGCAAGTTGATCACTGAAAACAATGTGCTGGCTTTGTTCATGATTCGCGGCACGCCGCACACCCAGGCGGTGATGCCCTTTTTGACACAGTACAAAGTGCCCTTGGTAGCCCCCTCCACCGGTGCCATGGTGCTGCACAAACCGGTACACCCTTGGGTCTTCAACGTTCGTGCGTCTTATCAGCGTGAAGCGGAAAAGGCCATCACCCACTTGACGACCATCGGCCTAACCCGCATCGGTGTGATTCATGTGGACGATTCCTTTGGCGCTGACGTCAACGAAGGTGCCAACAAAGGTTTTGAGAAAGCACAGTTGAAACCGGTTTTCCTGGAAAAGTTTGACCGAACAAAACCCAATTTCGCACCCATTGCGAACCTCCCGGCTAAGGAAACGCTGAACAACCCCGCGAAACGAGTGCGCGTGTGAGCTGTGCTGCTGGTTCAGTGATTTGAGGGTGATGTTTCATCGTTTTGTGCGCTCTTTGGCGCATGTTTGAAGCCCTTCTGGGGGCTCGTGGCGCTT